>JAHISI010000041.1 GCA_018818345.1 Patescibacteria group bacterium
TAGGAAAGGGTGAAATCAAAATCAAACTCAATATCGATGGTGTCGCAGTCTCCGCCGCTGCAAAAGAAAAGATAATGAAAGCCGGGGGAACTATTAAATAGCCTCTCAAAAAATGACAAATTTAAAAGAGAAAATCCTGTCCATATTTAGGACAAAGGAGATTCGAAACAAAATCATATTTTCATTAGCCATATTAGTAGCATGTAGAATTCTTGCCGCCATACCAGTATCTGGTATCCCAGCGGAAGCTCTTGTTCAGCTATTTCAAGGAACTCAATTAGGGGATGTGCTTTCTACTGTATCGGGTGGTGTTCTAGAATCAGCGTCATTAGTGGCCATAGGACTAACTCCATATATCAATGCTTCCATCATATTTCAACTCTTAGGAACGGTAATTCCTAAATTAGCAGAATTAAGGAAAGAGGGAGCCGATGGGAGAAGGAAGATTAGTATGTATACCAGAATTGCAACTGTGCCTTTGGCAATACTTCAATCGTTTGTTATCTATTCCACATTAAGAGGATTTGGATTAATTGGCACATTAGGTACTCTTGAACTAGTTGCAATGTCTGCTGCACTGACAGGCGGTTCTCTTGTAATGATGTGGTTCAGTGAACTTATCTCAGAAAATGGTGTTGGTGGAGGTTCTTCATACTTGATTATGTTAGGAATCCTCTCAGGTATTCCTGGGACAGTAAGAAGTAATTTCATAACTATGGATCCTACACAGAAGATTTTGTTCTTCGTAGTCGCAATTGTATTGGTTGTCTCAACAATTATAATTACCCAGGCTGAAAGAAGAGTACCGATTCAATATTCAAGAAGAGTGAGAGAAGGTGGTGCTATGGATAGTTACATCCCTATCAAATTGACTCAATCTGGAGTTATGCCTGTAATCTTTGCGATGTCACTCTTGTCCTTCCCACAGTTAATAGCGAAGTTCTTAATAAGTAAAAACTATTCAGTAGGTTTAACAACCTTTGCCAATAATGTCCAAACTTGGCTAGCCAATACCTATATCTATGAATCCATGGTATTTGTATTCATTATTGCCTTTGCATTATTCTACCTAACAGTAGTCTTTAATACGGAAGAATTAGCGGAAAATTTACAAAAACAAGGTGCCTTTATACAAGGTGTTAGACCAGGAAACACGACTTCAGATTTCTTGAAATCTACAGCATTAAGATTAACAATTGTAGGAGCAGTATTCCTAGCATTAGTCTCTGTATTACCAAGCTTCATGATCCACTTTGGATTGATAACAGCAAGCGTAATCACTGGAACAGGGCTTTTGATTGTCATAGGAGTGATCCTTGATATGAAGAGGCAAGTAGAATCAATGATGGTTGTTAGAAGATACGACAAGTATCTTTAATAAGTAGGACGCTTGGCTGTACTGCAAACCCTTGCTATATCAATCACTATGTGGGCTTTAGAGGTAGATTTAATATCTCTATGGGTTCCCCAAAACATCTTTTTAACTATATTCTATGCTCTTTCTTGTTAAATAATTTTTGACAAGGAAACGATTATCGAAAAGCCACGGATATGGTGAAATTTGAAACGTTGGGTTTTTAATCTTATTGGGATTGTTTAGAATGTATGCGTAAACAATAAGAAAGCTCCATTCCCCAATAACCCATTTTCGTTTGTATACACCTTGAAATATATGTCCACTTACCCCATATTTCTGGTTGTAGTAAATCGTGTATTTGCTATCAATATTGTGCATTGCAAAACTTAACGGTCTTTCCCCTGTCTGTGTTGCTAAAATGTGGTAATGTGTTGGCATAACGCAGAAACACATCAATTCATAGTTTCTAACACCAAACGATGATTGAATTAATCCATATAAAAAATCGTAATCTTCTTTATCATGTCCAAGCATCTCTCGATGATTTCCACGATTGTATATATGATAGATTTTGTTTTTTCTTGGAGTTTTTGTCGACATAGGTTAACTATATCTTTTTGAGATTAAATTTTGATTAATCAACCTTATAATAAAATTAAATACTGCACCTAAACCCATATAGTCCTATATGGTACAATGGTTCTTGAATAAGCTAAGCTGCAAAAAATGAATTATTATGAAAACAATTCTCTTCCATGGACCTTCTGGATGCGGTAAGGATACCCAAGTTGATCGTCTGGTTCAAAACTATGGCTTTGAAAAAATAGCAACAGGTGAGATGTTCAGAGAAATGAATGATGTGGGTGATGTTGAGGGCTTGAAAGCACACGACTATTGGGGTCGAGGATTGTTTGTTCCGAACGAATTAACGTACAGTATGCTCTCTAAATGGGTTAAAAAATACAACTCAGAAAAAGACTGGGCATTTGTCTCAGTCGTTAGAGAAGTTGGACAAATAGGTTTGTTTGATACTCTCTTGGGTGAGTTTGACAAGAAATTAGATGCGTTTGTACACTTTAGACTCTCAGAGGAAGCTGCAGTAGAGAGGATGTCTTTGAGATGGGTATGCCCTAATTGTAACAAGATATATCATGAAAAGTACCTTAAGGAGAAGGTTTCTGGCTATTGCGATGTCTGTGGTATGAAGCTTGTAAAACGAGAAGATGATATGCCAGAAAAGATTAAAAGCCGATTGAGGGAATATAATAGAACGATTCAGCCTATTTTAGATGAGTACAGAAATAGAGGAATTTTGATAGAAATTGATGCAAGCCCCTCAATAGAGGAGATACAAAGGGAAATAATAACCAAATTGAACTTGTAAATGCTTGCGTTTTTTGATATCCTTACCCTGTTCCGTTATGTATCTCAGGAATGTATGCAAAATTGACGTTTTGTATTGAAAGAACGTCGTTATTCTGATATAATTCCGAAGATTCATTTACATAGAAAGAAAGATTGTATTATGATCGATAGCAAAAAAGTTTATGAGTTTGAGGGTACAGTCAAAGAATGCCTGCCTAATACTCAATTCGTAGTAGAGATCGATGTAAATGGAGCTAAGCATGATGTGATAGGTTATCTTTCTGGAAAAATGCGTATGCATTTCATCCGAATTCTCGAAGGAGATAAAGTAAAGATAGAAATGACACCATACGATAAAGAGAAGGGCAGAATTACTTTTAGATCAATGAATAAATAAAATGAAAGTCCAAGCTTCTGTAAAAAAAAGATGTCCAGATTGTTATTCCGTTAAAAGAGGTGGAAGAGTTTTCGTTTACTGTAAGAAGAACGCTAAGCATAAGCAAAGACAAGGTTAATTTAACTTTTTAGTTTTTACAAATTTAAGATGGCAAGAATCGCAGGAATAGAAGTCACAAATGAAAAGAAAGTATGGATCTCCCTTATGGGAATTTATGGAATTGGTACAAAGCGAGCACATGATATTTGTAAAGAAACTAACATTGATGAAAATACTTTTGTTAAGGATCTCTCCGAAGTTCAATTAGATGTAATCAGAAAATACATCGAAGAGAAGTATCAAGTAGAGGGAGCTTTAAGACAAGGAATATTCAGAGATATTAAAAGATTAAAAGATATTAGATGTTACAGAGGAATCCGACATAAGTTGGGATTACCTGTAAGAGGTCAGAGAACAAGACATAATGCACACACAAGAAAAGGTAAGACTAGAGCAGTTGGTGGTTTGAAGAGAGTACTAGCTAAAACTTAACATCATTTAAATATTTTAATGGCAGATACAAAGACAGCAAAAACAGCAAAAGTAGTGAAATCAACAAAGGTTGTAAAGAAGAAAGCAAAAAAAACTGTAAATACAGGAATGGCTTTTGTTCAATCAACATTCAACAATACAATTATCACATTAACAGATGAAGCTGGAGAAGTATTAGGACAGGGTAGCCCAAGTGCAGTTGGATTCAAGGGTGCGAAGAGAAGCACAGCATTCGCAGCAACTAAGGCAGCTACAGAGGTAGGAGAGAGAGTTGTTAAGAAATATGGATTAAAAGAAGTTAAAGCATTTATAGCTGGACCTGGAGCAGGTAGAAATGCTTCAATAAAAGGATTGGATGCAGCTGGAATCAAGATCACTATGTTGGTAGACAGAACTCCTATTCCTCACAACGGATGCAGACCAAGAAAGATACCAAGAAAGTAGTTAATATTTTTAGATTTATATATAGATGGGTAGATATACCGGACCAAAAGACAAATTAAGTAGAAGAGAAGGAGTTAATCTCCATAACAAAGGTGCTAGATCTTTTTCAGATAAAGCAGGAATGGTTAGAAGACCATTTGCACCTGGTCAACACGGTAATGCTAGAAAGGCAAGACTATCTAACTACGGAATCCAATTAAGAGAAAAGCAGAAGGTAAAGAGAACATATGGCTTGAGAGAGAAGAAGATGAAGAATGTATATATTGAAGCAGATAGAAGATCTAAGACAAGAAATACAGATAAAGGTTTAGAACTTTTGAAGATGTTGGAGATGAGATTAGATAATGTTGTTTACTTAGCAGGATTAACTCCTTCAAGAGGAGCTGCAAGACAAGCAATTGTACACGGAAATATGATTTTGAATGGAAAGAAAATGTCTATACCTTCATACGAAGTAAAAGAAGGTGATACAGTAACATTGAAATTGGCAAAACTTGCACCTGAACAGCAATTATTCCCAACTCCTACATGGATAGAGAGAAAGGATCTGAGTTGTAAGGTATCAAGAATGCCTGTTAGAGAAGATATTGATGAGGGTATTAGAGAAAACCTAATCATTGAGTTCTACTCTAGATAATTTTATATATACATCTACATGGAAGCTTTTAAAGATATTAAAGTAGTAATTAAAGAAGAAGGTGAGAACTATGGTATGTTTGAGATATCTCCTCTTTCAAGAGGATATGGTCATACTCTAGGCAATGCATTGAGAAGAATATTGTACTCTAGTCTAAAAGGTACTGGAATCACCAGTGTTAGAGTTAAAGGAGTAGATCATGAATATTCAACATTAGATGGTGTTAAAGAAAATGTTGTAGATATAATCATGAGCCTAAAACAGGTCAAATTTAAAACAGGTGTAGATGAGAAATTTACATGTAAGATTTCTGTAAAGGGAAAGAAAGTTGTAACAGCAGGTGATATTGAAACATCTGGAGACTTAGAAGTAGTAAATAAGGATGTTGTATTAGCAACATTGACAGATGCAGGATCGAAATTGGAAATGGAATTAACAGTAGAATCAGGTGTTGGTTACAAAGATGTTAAGAATGCGGAAAGAAAAGAAGTTGGGTTAATTCCTTTGGATTGTGATTTCACACCAATCGAGAAGATCAGCTTAAGTGTAGAACAAGCTCGTAAGGGACAAGAAACAGACTTGGATGCAGTATTAATTGGAGTAACAACTGATGGTAGCATTACACCTAAAGATGCATTGATTGAATCTTCTAAGATTCTTCAAGAATTCTCAGGAAAAGTAATGGTAGCTATGGGTATGTCTCAGAAGGAAGTTGTTGAATTAGAAGAGGAAGCAAACAAAGTAGAGGTAGTTGCAGAAACTGCAGCTGAGGATAGTGATGAAATTGGAGCATGGAAGGTTGAAGATCTCCCAATATCTAAGAGATCTAAAACAGGTCTTTTGGCAGGTGGGTTTAAGACAATTGCTGATTTGAGAAATACAACAGCAACAGAACTCTTGAACTTACCAGGATTTGGGAACAAATCATTAAATGAAGTAATCGAACTTTTAAATCAGTACGGTGTTAATATTAAGAACTAAAAAACATGTACAAGGGAGTTAAGAAATCAAAATTAGGAAGAAAAGCATCGAACAGAAAAGCATTGATGCAAAATCAATTGAGATCATTGTTTGAAAGTGGTCATGTAGTAACTACATCTCCTAAGGCAAAAGTTCTCAAAAGCAATGCACAGTCTTTAATAGCATTAGGCAAAAAGAATAAAGGAATGCTTTCTTTAAGAAGAGAATTAGCAATTGTTTTAAAAGAAAATGGATTAGTAAAGAAATTTATAGAATATACTGAAAAGGAAGTTACAGGTGTAAGAACAGTAAAGATTGGATTTAGAGCAGGTGATAATGGAGAAGTAACTAGAGTAGAGTTAATTGGAATGGAAAAGAAGATAAGAAAGGTTGCTAAGAAAGCTTCTACAACAGAAGTTAAGGAAGAAGCAAAAGTTGAGAAAACAGCTCCAAAGGCTAAGGTCTCAAAGAATATATTAGATAAAGGAATAGATAAGAGTGCTACAGTTAAGAAAACTGGTAGAGCAACTTCTAGATCAGGACTTTAATTAATTAGTGAAATAGAATGAAATATAAGACAACTTGGACAAAAAAAGAAGATATTGAAAGAAAGTGGTATGTAGTTGATGTTAAAGATCAAATACTTGGAAGAGCTGCAACAAAGATAGCTTCCCTTTTAATAGGTAAGGAAAAAGTAGAATCAGTTCCTAACTATGATTGTGGAGATTATGTTATTGTAATAAATGCAGATGACATCAAATTAACCAGAGAAAAAGAATCTAAAAAGATGTATTATAGTCACTCTGGATTCCCAGGTGGTTTGAAATCTATCAGATTTGATGATCAGTTGAAGTTGGATTCTACAAAAATCATTAAAGATGCTGTAATTACTATGCTTCCTCAGAACAAGCATAGAGCATTGAGAATGGTTAGATTGTTTGTATATAAGGGTGCTGATCATAAACAAAGTGGTCAAAAACCTATTGAGATTAAATTTTAATTATATTAATAGTGGAGAAATATTTTGAAGGTATCGGAAGAAGAAAAACATCTACTGCAAGAGTAAGAATATATAAGGGTGATAAAGCATCTACTATTAATGGTGTTCCAGTAGCTGAGTTTTTGAAAGATTATACTAAAACAGAACTCTACATTATCAGACCATTAACAGTCTCAGGATTGGAAACTCAATACTATTTTACTGCTAAAGTAAGTGGTGGTGGTATCACAGGTCAAGCTGATGCTATCAGATTAGGGCTTTCTAGAGCAATCTGTATCATGAATCCAGAAGCAAAACCAGCTCTAAGAAAAGAAAATCTTGTTACAAGAGATCCTAGAGAAGTTGAAAGAAAGAAATATCATCACGTCAAAGCAAGGAAGAAACCTCAGTTCTCAAAGAGATAGTTTTCCCAATTGCAGTGTATTTCCAAATATCGTAGTATTTAGCTATATCTAAGTTAATACTTTGCATATATGGAAAAACCCTCAAAGAAATTTTGGATAATTACATTAACCGTACCATTAACAATCATTGGTATGTTCATTGGCTATTTGATTATTACCTATGCAAATAAGTATGTTGTAACAAACTACGGAACCAAGACAGTATCTGAAACTCCAAGCTACGATCCAACGTCAAGTATGTATTATGGTGGAGTGGCTATGGACTCTACTTCTGACTCATATGTTAGAAATACTACTCAAGAAATAATAAAAACAGCTAGCATGAGTATGGCAGCTGATGATATGGATACAACTCTTACATCAATCCAAACCTTAGAAACAGAATATGGTGCATCATCTACAAATCTCCAGGACTACGGGAAAGGGGCCGATAGATACATATATCTAACAATAAAGGTTGAAGAATCAAAATTCGAAGAACTATACAATGAGATTAAAGCACTGCCAGGAGAATTCGCATATTCATCAATAGGATCTAGCGATGTAACGGAAAGCGTTACTGATTTGCAAACTAGATTAGCAAATCTTCAAATACTTGAAACCCAATACAATGAAATTCTTAAATCTGCAAAAACGGTAGATGATATATTAGCGGTACAAAAGGAACTTGCATCAACTAGGACAGAGATAGAGAGTATCCAGACTCAGTTAAAGAATATCGACAATCAAACTAGCTATTCATATATCACAATAACAATTTCCCAGAGCTCAACAGGCACACAACTTTCAGACAATGAGTGGAGACCAATTGGTATCTTAAAAGAAGCTGGAAGAACATTAGTAGGATTTGGAAAATTCCTAGGTACAGGGTTAATCTATGTCTTAGTATTCTCCCCAGTAATAGCCGCTGTGGTTGTTCCTGTTGTATTAATACTTAAAAAGACGAAAAAATAGTATAATGTACTGCGCAAGTATTCCTAGATGATTGCTCTTGCTAATTTGGTGAGAGAGGAAAGTCCGGACTCTATGTCGGTCTCGAATATCTCGAGATAGGTGCCAACGTGAGTTGGAAGGGAGTGATCTTTTGGTTAAAAGGGCAACAGAAAGTTATACCGCCTCGAAAGAGGTAAGGGTGAAATGGTGGTGTAAGAGACCACCGGGTATTGTAGTAATACAATATTGCGAGGCAACCCCCACCTAGAGCAAGGTTAAAACCGCTTAGATAGATAATCATCATAAACAGAATTCGGCTTATTGGGTGCTTGCGCACTTCATTTCCCTCTAGATCAGATCTAGAACTGATCTCTTGTCAGAAGATATTAATATTCTTCTGCTATCCTAACCGTATGCGAAAGAAGAGAAATTGCTTTGTATACAGAATGAATTCCTATTATCATTTGTATAACAGAGGAAATAGAAAGGAAAACATTTTTAACAAAGAGAAAGACTATGAAGTTTTTCGTAACCTCATGTATAAATATCTCAGTAAAAATGGGCTTCACCTTATGGCTTATTGTTTTATGCCAAACCATTATCATTTGATCTTGAAATGTGGGAAAGATGTAACTGCGGTTACAAGATTTATGCGCTCATTTATGGTTGCTTATGCAATGTATTTCAATCGTAAACATAATAAAGTCGGACATTTATTTCAAGGACCGTTTCAAGTTAGAAGACTAGATGGAATAAGAGATTTAGAAACTGTGAAGAACTATTTAAGAAATAACCCTCTTGAGACAGAGTTAATCGGTGGAGAGGAAAGGGAGAGTTATCGTTGGTTATATATAAGAAATGAATACAAGGTGAATGAAGATTAGTTCTAGAACTGATCTAAATATCTCTTCCAATTCCATTTAAGAACTCTCTTTCATTAGTCTTGTTCCTTCCTTCAATCTGGAATTCAAATACCCTAAGAGATACTAGCGGGTCTCTGGTTGCGAATAATACCTTCGCATCAGTTGAAAATATCTCTCCGGGATCTTTCTCAGATGGAACTTCAACTAACTCGGCTCTAAATATTTTCATTATCTTCCCTGCAATATTCTTGTTTAAGTTTGCTGGAAGCATAGTCCAAGCAATTGGCCATGGAATGAATGCACGTATCATTCTCTCGATCTCTTCGGGCGTTCTGTTTTGCCAATCAATTTCAGCAATCTCTTTAGAAATATCTTTTTGCCAACAGTATGTAGCCTCTTCATCAATCTGCTTTCTTGCAGATATCCCATCATTAACCCATTGCTCTAAAACATCACCTAAGATCTCTGCACTCTTCTTAACTAATCTCTGTCTTAGTGA
>JAHISI010000042.1 GCA_018818345.1 Patescibacteria group bacterium
CTGATTAAGGATGGTGATATGGTTAAGATTGATGGTAATACAGGGAGTGTTTACAAAGATGTTGTGAAGGAAGAGGTTCATCCTGTGGTTGAGACATATGGTGATGGTATTGATCTAATGAAGATTCAAGAAGATGAAGTTAAGGTGGAAGAACCTGCACTTAAGGTAGGCAAGGATACGACCCTACCTCCTTCTGCTACTAGAGTATTTAGTATGACTAATGTTGAGCCAAAGAAGTTAATTGATTTTGTTGGTAATGCTCATGGCATAGTGTACGTTGATCTTGATGAGATTATGCTTGAGGATGGTCGTCATCTTTTGGCATATGTTGAGGATCGTAAGTTCCTAGACTATGCTGCTAAGATCTCTGAGAAGGTTATTAAATACGTTGAATTAGCTGAGGGTAATGAGGTTGTTGTTTCAATTGGTTCTGCCACTATTGGTGAGTTTAAGAAACTCACCCGAGGTAAAGAGTTTGAAGATCAAACTTTGTCTCCTGAGATATATGGTGCTACACACTATGTTAATAACCTAGAATTACTTAAGAGAACTATTAAGATTGTTAAGAGGATTAGGAATGTTTACAAGAAGAGGAATGTTTCCATTGCGCTTCACTCCCCTATGAATGAGGATATGATGAAGGAATTTAAGAAACAGCTTTCTGGTGAGGGTTTAAGAAGGACATCTTCTTTCAAGGTGTATGCAATTTTAGACAATCCATCCGAGATTATTCTTGCTGATGATATTCTTAATACCAAGATTGATGGCCTTATACTTAATATCCCTCGTATTGCTAAACAGATGCAAGGGTTTAAGATTAATGAAGAGAATGCTAAGTATGATTTGAGTAGGAATAGTGTATTTAGGATAGTTGATAATGTTTTAGATATGGCTAAGGATCATGATAACAAGATTATATGTATTGTAGAGGATTGTAAGCCATTATTAAGGCATTGTGTACAAGCAGGTGTATATGGTGTTTCTGTTTGTGCGGAGGATATTGCAGAGGCTAGAAAGGTTGTATCTGAAGAAGAGACGAAGTTGATATTGGGGAGATAATTTCCTATCCTCCCATTTCTCTCATTATAGGGTTCTATGATATACTTTCCATACATGGAAGATACACCAATGATGAAACAATATATGGGTTTTAAGAAGCAATACCCAGATAAAATACTCTTGTACAGAATGGGAGATTTCTTCGAATCCTTTGGAGACGATGCCAAACTAACAGCAAAAATACTAAACATAACCCTAACCGCTAGAAACAAAGAAAACAACAAAGTACCACTAGCAGGATTCCCACACAAAGCCATAGACCAATACTTACCCAAACTCATAGCTGCAGGCTACTGTGTCGTGGTAGTAGACCAATTAGAAGATCCAAAGTTCGCAAAAGGAATAGTCAAACGAGGAGTAACCAGAATAGTAACACCAGGAACCCTAGACGGAGACGAAGCCAACGCCGTAAAAAATTCCTACCTAGCAAGCTTCTACTTAGAAAAGAAAACCCTCTCAGTGTCCCTGTGTGATGTATCAACCGGAGAATCACTACTCATAACGGAGAAATATACAGAGAACAGTGTAAGCAACATACTCTCATCCTACTACCCAGAAGAAATACTAGTCATTGAAGGAGAAGACACCCTACTCTTCCCCAATACCCCAGTACACTTTGTAGAAAAAGGATTGAAGAACAAAGACTATGCAACAGAAATTGTAAAGGAATTCTACGATATTAAAAATACGGAAAGCTTGGATATATCCCAAGACAATGGAGATATCATAGCCGTAGGTATGGGACTTCAGTACATCAAAGAAACCCAGCTCATGGATCCAAAGCACATACTCAAACCCAAACGAGTAAATACAGATAGAACCATGATCCTAGACCGAGCAACCATCCGAAACCTAGAACTAGTAGCAAGTGCATACAGTGGAAATATATCAGACTCACTCTTTGGAGTACTAGATAAAACCTCAACACGAATGGGGAGAAGACTTCTCTACTCGTGGATATTAAATCCACTCATAGACAAGAAAAGTATAGACGAGAGGTTAAACATAGTAGAAAAGCTATACAACCAACAAGACTGCTTAACAGATATACGAAGTAAGTTAGAGAACATTAACGATATCGATCGAATAGTCGGAAAGATAGGATTAAATAGAGC
>JAHISI010000006.1 GCA_018818345.1 Patescibacteria group bacterium
ATTGGTCGGGCATCTCAACTTCAACTTTCATGACAGGTTCCAAAAGCACAGGGTTTGCAGATCTACATCCATCTTTGAATGCCATAGATCCAGCAATCTTAAATGCTGATTCTGAGGAGTCCACTTCATGGTATGAACCATCAAATACTGTAACTTTAACATCCACTACTGGATATCCAGCTACAACACCTGACTTCATAGCTTCTTCAACACCCTTCTGAATAGGTGCAATATATTCTCTAGGAATCGATCCACCTTTGATTTCATTGAAGAATTCAAATCCTTTTCCAACTTCATTAGGTTCAAGTTTCAACCAACAGTGACCATATTGTCCTTTACCACCAGACTGCTTAACATATCTACCCTCAGCTCTTTCATTTACTTTTCGAATAGTTTCTCTGTAAGCTACTTGTGGTTTACCGACATTCGCTACAACATTGAATTCTCTCTTTAATCTATCAACGATAATTTCCAAATGTAATTCACCCATTCCAGAGATAATGGTTTGTCCGGTTTCCTGGTTTGTACTAACTCTGAATGTTGGATCTTCTTTTACAAGTCTTCCCAATGCATCTGTAAGTTTTTCTTCATCAGATTTAGTAGCAGGCTCAATAGCTTCAGATACAACTGGTTCTGCAAATGTAATCTTTTCTAAAATTACTGGTTTTGCTTCATCACAAAGAGTATCTCCTGTTGTGGAATCCTTAAGTCCTACAATTGCACCAATATCTCCTGCTTTTAAGAATGGAACTTCTTCTCTATCATCTGCATGCATCAATACCAACCTACTCACTCTTTCTCTAATGTTCCTTGTTGAGTTCAATACATATGAACCCGCTTCAACTTTTCCAGAATAGACCCTAAAGTATGATAATGTTCCGATATGTGGATCATTAACAATTTTGAAGACCAAAGATGAGAATGGTTCCTCTTCATTTGCATGTCTCTCAACCTCTTCTCCTGTTTTTGGATGTACACCCTTTACAGAAGCAATGTCGACTGGAGAAGGAAGACACAAGGTAATATAGTCTAACAATGTTTTTGCCATTGCAGATCTAGAATCTCCTCCCAATACTGGGAATACTTTCAATGCAAGTGTCCCTTTTCTTAATGCTGCATAAAGTTCTTCAGTAGTTAATTCTTCTCCTTCAAAATACTTGCTCATTAGTGCATCATCTTGTTCTGCTAATACTTCAAGTAAAAGTTCTCGATGACTTGCAACTGTGTCCTTCATATCATCGGGGATAGGGACTTCAACCAAATCAGGGGTGTCTATACCATCATATGTATATGCTTTCATCTTGATAAGGTCTATGTATCCATGTAATTGTTGTTCTTTTCCAATTGGCAATGTAACTGCAACGGCTTTGTTACTTAATCTAGTTCTAATAGTTTGGAAACTATGTTCAAAGTCACCACCAATTAAGTTGATCTTATTCATAAAACAGATTCTTGGAACACCGTATTTATTTGCTTGTCTCCAAACTGTTTCAGATTGTGGTTCTACACCTTTTCTTCCATCGAAGATTACAGCTGCGCCATCTAAGACACGAAGTGATCTTTCAACCTCAGCAGTAAAATCTACATGACCTGGAGTATCAATAATGTTTATTCTGTGTCGTTTGTTCATATAGTCCCAGAAACATGTAACAGCTGCGGACATAATTGTAATACCTCTTTCCTGTTCTTGTACCATGAAGTCAGTAGTTGCAGCTCCATCATGGACTTCTCCGATTTTATGTACCTGTCCAGTGAAATACAAAAGCCTTTCTGTAGTTGTAGTTTTTCCAGCATCGATGTGAGCAATGATTCCGATATTTCGGATTTGCTCCATAGGCATTTTGATATTATATGTAGATTTGTCCATAAAAGTATTAATTAAGTTAACAGTTACAAAAAGAAAGTTTACACTCTCGCAGTTGCGATTATATCAGAACTATTCAACACTAGACAACAGTCTTGTTGCATCATCTGTTATATCGTTGCCTAAATCATACTCAATAGCCTTCTTGAAAGAGTCAGTTGCTTCTGTTGCTTGACCTTGCTCAAACTGTAATCTTCCTAGTAAAAAGTAATATTTTGCATTGTATCTATCCATGGACAAGAGTTCATCGAGGACTTTTGTAATCTCCGTTATATCACCATTTTGATCCAAAAGCGCCTTAGCATTCCAGTATAGATATTCTAATTTATCACTATCTCCTGGGTTCGTTTTCCCTAGCAGATCAATGTAATAGTTGATCTTATCTACATTATTCAAAGCGTAGTTTATCTTTATACCCCAGATATAGACATATGGAGCTTTGACATTTTTAACAACATTCTTTAATAGTTCGTCTGCTTTTAATGTAAGATTATTTGTAAGAAGAATATCGAAATACTCATTAGCTAAGTCATATGAGAGATCTTTTCCTTGATAACCAACCGCCTTTGCATAGTTGCTAATTGCATTATTCAATTCATTTTTCCCCATATACGCTCTTGCTTTAGCCCACAAGATATCGTCCTCCATGCCACCCAAAGTAACTGCTTTATCTAATTCCACCAATGCCTTATCATATTCACCCATCTCAAGATATGCCCTTCCCAAGAAATATACACCTTCTATATATTCCACTATTTCGGATTCCATTGGTTCTAAAACTGCTACTGCAAGTGCTGGATATCCATTATTTATATATATTCTCGAGAGTTTTGTAGCGTTAAACTTTGTATCGGTATTTAAAGAGCTTAATACTGATGCAAACTCGTCATAATATGCTTTCCATTTTTCTGTAGAAGATACACTTCCGACAGTACTCTTTGCCATTTCAATATCTGAACTTGACTGTATATATGAAAGTAAAAGCGTAGCCTCAGAGAGATTATCGTTCTCGTACAAGTCTTTTCCAAATTGCTTTGCTGCATTATCTATATCTCCCTTTTTAAGATATACCTTCCCAATTATTAGTTCTAATTCTTGATTACTCACACCAACTCCCTGTCCTTTTTTAAATGTCTCAAGCGCTTTGTCGTAATCAGCATCATTGTAGTAAGCATTCCCTACAAGTGTATACAAAATTGCTTGGTCAGCATTTTTAATCTTCTGCGCTGATTTCTCAAGAATTGCCAAAGCATCATCATTTCTTCCCTTTTCTATCAAGATTGTTAAAATCCCATCAAAGGCTTCCACTCTTGAAGGAATCATATCCGCTGCTTCATAGTAGTAGGTCATTGCTGTTGAATATTCTCTACTGTAATACATAGTTTCCGCTTCTTGCATCTTTGCATCATATGACGCATTTTCGGCACTGGTAACACGGTTAGTTATGAAATACCATGCAGCAAGGCCACCAATTACCAATATTAGTACGATCCAAGGGATGAGTTTTTTGAAGGTTATGGCAGTTTTCATAATTTGAATATATCACAAACATAAACCCCAAGCCATAGGGAAACTAAAATGTGATAAAATGAATCTACTTATGAAACTAGCAAGAGTTTTGACCATTATATTTAGTCTCGGTATATTTCTTTTACTTAACAATTTTGATAAAAGATATTACCAACCAAGTCTCCCAGTGTTGGATTCTAATTGGACTAATCTCGTCTTTGGTGTAGATAGTGACAAGTCTATAGAAGAACTAAGCACAAAATATATTACTGTAGATAACGACGGAGATATTCAACATTTTCTGACTACCGCTCCCACCCCTATTGATGCGCTAATTGAGAATGGTTATTCCGTTAGCAATATGAACCGCGTAATTACGACATCCCCTTTAAATGTGCTTACTAATAATGCGTACATAATACTTCAAACATATCGAACCATAATCGAGGATATTACTATCTCTGTTCCATTTGAACGAATTACCCAAGGTACAACATTATGTCAAAATTTAAGTAAAAAAATTGTGAGTCAACAAGGAGTACTTGGGGTAATGACACAAACTTTTAAAAAGACCTATGAGGGTGGAGATTTAGTTGCTTCCGAGATTGTTGAGGAGAATCTTTTAAAAGACCCTGTAAAAGAGATTGTCATACTAGAAGGACCTGATGATAATCCAAATCAAGTTCCCCAGATTGGTTACAACTGTACATATTGGGAATCATATATTGATAATAATGTGTCCGCCTCTGCTGAAGAAAAACAATGGCTTAAATTTACAATGCGATGGGAATCTGGATGTAATGGAGAAAGCAACAAGGGATATTACAAAGGATTATTCCAATGGGACCCATGTCTTTGGTATGAGCAATTCCCAAATGATAATATTTTTGATGGCAAAAAACAGATTCAAAGAACGCTCGCAAAACTTAGAGCTGGTGCTCGACCTCAATACATGTGGCCGGCTGTTTACAAAAAATATGTAGCTAAATATGGAGAATTAAGTTGGCTTAAATAGCCCTATGCATTCCAACTAAAGTATTCACATATTTCCTGTGGTATCTCACCTAAAAATCTCGATGGTATCTGAGATGTAAAACCCTCTCGTGTTAATCTTGTTTCAGCGAAGGTTAATGTTAGCTTTTGCTTTGCTCTAGTAATACCTACATAGCACAGTCTTCGCTCTTCTTCTAACTCACTTTCATCTGTAAATGCTCTCGAATGTGGAAGCAATCCTTCTTCCATTCCAATTACAAATACATAGTCAAATTCCAATCCTTTTGAAGAATGTAGTGTCATTAGATTTACATACGATCCACTACCGTCTTGATTCTTGTCTTGTTCTTGTTCAATCAGATTGATCTCATTCAAGAACATTTCCAAACTTTTTTCTGGGTATTTCTTAACATATTGGTATGCAACATTCTTGAGCTCAGTAACGTTTTCTTTTTTCATTTGTGCTTGATCTGTTCCATCATCAAACCATTGAATATAGTTAGTTTTTTCCAAAATTATATCTATGATATCTAACAGATTCTTCTTACGTGCTTCAACATACAGATATCCAAATGTAGATATTAGAGATGCAAATTTCGCAAGTTCACCTGACACCTCATTTACTCTATTCAACAATCCTCCTCCCAAATCAATAATTGCTTGGCTTTCTGGGTGTCCTAACGCATAGGCACTTACCAGCAGTTCTCCTATTGAGCAATCTGCCTGTCTTGCCAAATCATGTAAAGCAGCGACTGTCTTTGGTCCTATCTTTCTACTTGGGACATTGATTATTCTTCCCAAACTGAGTTCATCCTTAATGTTGTACAAGAATCTCAGATAACTAATAACATCTTTGATTTCTTTTCGCTCATAGAATCTAAAACCTCCAACAAGCTTGTAAGGAATTCCTGCTTTAAGTAAGGCTTCTTCAATTGCTCGAGATTGATAGTTGGTTCTGTAAAGGATAGCTACATTTGACAATGGGATATGCATATCTCTCATATGTCTAATCTTCTCCGTCACATACTCTGATTCATCTTCCTGATCTCTAGCCTGATATACAGATATGTTTTCTCCGTCATCGTTGGCTGTCCACAATTTCTTACCGACTCTTTTGTTGTTTTGTTGTA
>JAHISI010000043.1 GCA_018818345.1 Patescibacteria group bacterium
CATTGAAAGAAACATCGAGGTAAAAAGAAGTTCTCTCTACATAATTATTCCTGGTATAATTGTTACATCAGGTTTAATTACTCTTGCAAGTATAACTCTTGTTAGAAAGAGAAAAGGAATTCTTAAAAGAAACAATGTCTAACCAATATCAAAAAATCATCATAGGAGCAGGACCAGCAGGTCTTTTTTCAGCAATATTCGCCAAGCAAAAGGGTGGAAAGATCCTACTCCTTGAAAAAAATAACTGTATCGGAAAGAAGTTAGCAATAACTGGAAAAGGAAGATGCAATATCACTAATAACACCTCCGATTTAAAAGAATTAGTCTCAAGCTACAAAAAAAATGGCAAATTCCTGTATCATGCTTTCTCAGAATTTAGCGTTGAAGATACATTAAAATTTTTCAATGATCTAGGCATAAAAACCAAGATCGAAAGAGGAGACAGAATATTCCCAGAAAGTGATGATGCATATGAACTCATTGAGAAAATGTATGCCTTAGTTAAAGATGACATTCTCTTTAATTGTGATGTACAAGAAATATTAAAAGATGAAAACCATATATTAGGTGTTAAAACCAACAAAGGAATATTTACAGCGGATAAATATGTAATAGCTACAGGAGGAAAATCATATCCACTTACAGGATCAAATGGAGATGGATATCAATTAGCCAAATCACTTGGACATACAATCATAGAACCCAAACCTGCACTAGTACCAATTGAAACCAAAGAACCTTGGGTTAGAGAACTCGCAGGATTAGGATTGAAAAATATTAGAATGGATATATATCAAAATGGTAAGAAGCAACTTTCTAAATTTGGAGAATTACTTTTTACACATACAGGAATCAGTGGACCAATAGTCATTGATTGTTCAAGAGAAATTGGAAACCTATTGGAGATAGATTCTGTCAACGTCCTCATAGATCTCAAACCCGCACTCTCCTACCCTACACTTAAAGACCGAATTAACAAAGATTTATCTGAGGCCGGCAATCGAGCAATTAAAAACTCACTAAGTAAACTACTCCCTTCATCTCTCATACCTGTGGTTATAAAGCTCTCTGGAATTGATCCCGAGGAAAAAGCCTCGCAACTCTCTAAAGAATCTAAGAACAAACTTCTTCATACATTAAAGGAACTAACATTAAATATAACTGAAATTGGAGATTGGAACAGTGCAATTGTTACAGATGGAGGGGTAGATATAAAGGAAATAGATCCAAATACCATGCAATCCAAAGTAGTAGATAATCTCTACTTTGCGGGAGAGATCATTGATGTCTACGGACCAACAGGAGGATACAACCTTCAACTATGTTGGAGTACGGGATATCTAGCAGGGATATCGTAAATATATTTAGAATCTTGTATTCTAATACATATGAAGAAGCAGAAAAAACAAAGAACCATTCTGTTCAAAAACACAATGATTGTACTTTGTATACTCTTTGGAATTGAAATCCTTGTGATGACACTTCTTGGACTCTACGATTCTATGTACATAATGCCAAGGCAAACACATTCAAGAGGTTTCTCCATTAGTACAAAAGATATTCAAACTACCATAGGCGAAAATCAAACGGATGTAACAGACCTCGCAAGCTTAGAAATTCTCCCTTCTGACTACGATACTCTAACTAAAAACTTTGGCGCATTTACTCCACATGACCTAACTACATACCTACGATATTCTGAAGTTTTAAAAACAAAGGAGATTACAAACCTAACAGATGGATACAAATACCTAGAAGATAGCAATTTGAATATCCTCATACCACAAACATATATCAATCAATATCTCCTAGCTGAAGTTCAAAGTCTCTCACAAACTATGATTGAAGAAAGTAAAAATACAGAAGTAACACCATATTTAGAGTTAAATTCAAAATCAGCTCTTGGGGAAGAACTTTCAACTTGCATCTCCCAAAATCTTGAGACATTCCTCAAAGGAACAGTTTGTGGAGATACTTTAGCCAAAATAAATGATGAATCTCTCTCACCAACACTCAATTTCCTAACTGCATCATTGAAATTTAGTCCAAATAAATCAGAGAATGAATATGATACCTACATAGAAAACCATATGTATTTGTATCAGATGGAAAAAGAAAATACACAGATAGCATCTTCAGAAAATTCCCATTCATACTCCAATGATATATATCTTGATTTAGATCAAGGACAAATACACAAGATACAATTGATTTCGAATTACTTACAAGCTGTTAATTCTAAACTTGGATATTTCAGCGAGGACACAAAAACTGAGCTCAATGATTTAGATACGTTAGTAGGATTACTCGCTGCATATAAATATGGTGATACCGTGCCAACAGTCATTAAGGATTTAGCAAATGACTCATTAATCAATCTTCCTCAAACAGAAAATGAATATGCTCAACCAAGTCCCCATATATCCTTCTTGATAAAGTCGTTCAACCTGAATGATGAGATTAAAAACTTCATTGCTCCAATGTATACATTTGAGAGTAAAGATAAAACTCCCATACCATCATTAACATTTAAGATAAATGATAACAACTTTAATGAAGACTATGACATTACTCCAGCGACACAAGCCAAGGGAACTGTAAGAGTTCCCATCTTCATGTATCATCAAATAATCACTCCACCCAAAGGACAGAGTTCCTTTAGATCAGGATTGTATGTTGACCCGTTAGACTTCGAAAAAGAGATGGCATATTTAGTTAAGAAGAATTACAAAGTTGCCTCTTCTGAAGAATATTACAAAATCTTAAAATCTGGGAAAAATCCAAAACAAAAAACAGTTATGATTACCTTTGATGATGGAATTAGTAATCATTACACAAAGGCATACCCCATTCTAAAAAAATATGGTCTCACAGGGGTGTTCTTCATTGTCTCTCAACGCTCGGGAATAACCGGAACACAGATGAGGGAAATGTCAGAAAATGGGATGGAGATTGGATCCCATTCTGCACAGCATCCAGATCTAGTTAAGGTGACAGACCCAAAGGTTCTTACTTCAGAAATAGTTTCAAGCAGATATGGATTACAATCTGCTTCGGGAAAGGCTGTTAATGCATTTGCATATCCTGGATGTGCATGGAATGCTCAAACCCTCACATATGTTTCAAGTGCCGGATATTTGTTAGGTATGAGCTGTGGCCCAACCATAGATAACTATCCTGGAAATAATCTAGTGCTTTCCAGAGTACACGCATATGGTGATATGAAAAGTTTTAAGAATCTACTTTCGGGAATTAGATAGCGCTTCTAACCTCATTGCTAATCATATATAATCAGATATATGAAAACTGACTTCAGGACACTCAAAGAACTACACGAATATTATGCAGTCAATAACAAATGTGGACTAAAGAAGATAGCCACCCAGCCAGTATATGAAATTCATGTTCCCTCCTCAGGTATTGTATTCATTGGAGAAGCACCAGGTAAGAATGAAGATTTACAAGGCAAACCGTTCGTAGGTGCTGCTGGGAAATTTCTAGACAAGCTACTTGATGGTATCGGCTTAACCCGCGAAGATGTATATGTTTCCAATACTGTTAAATACAGACCTCCGGATAACAGAGAACCAACGGATGAAGAGAAACTAAGCTGTAGAGTATGGTTAAATGCAGAGTTGATGTTCATAAAGCCAAAGATATTAATACCTCTTGGAAGACATGCTTTTGGAAGGTTTGTCCCTGGAGCTATGATCTCTGCTTCCCATGGTAAACCATATGAGCATCCTAGTGGTATACCCGTCTTTGCTATGTATCACCCTGCTGTAGCTTTGTACAATCCAAATCTTAGAGATGTACTTAAGGAAGATTTTGGGAAGTTAAAAAACTACTTAGACAATGGCGGAGAATTAATGAAAAATGAGAAAGCAGATAATTCTGTGTTCTCAAATAAGACTAAAACCGATATCAATGATATCTTAAGTATGTAATTATATGTTGTCCCAAGCTGAATCGTAGAATATTTTCTCCGCAACCGTTTCGTAGTTACTACATATCTCATCTTTCTTAAACCATATCTTTATCTCCCTTTCTGCACTTTCTGGAGAATCAGAAGCATGAAGCATCGTCCTAGTTGCTCGCGATACTACATCTGCTAATGCATAGTTATCAAATGAATAGTCATCTCTAACAGTACCAACATCTCCGTCCGAAGGACTTGTACTACCAAGAATCTTTCTAACACCACCAATCACACCATTACCCTCAAGCACCATAGCTACAATTGGACCCGCAGTTAGATATGCAATGTTTCGGTTTCGTATGGTCCTTCCCCATTCTAGTGAATTCCAATCTGAAACATCCTGGCCACGTGCGATAGCTCCTTTTTTAGCTTTCTCACCTGTTTCAATGGAATATACATCATCATCAATATAGTGTTCTCCTACCTGTTCTTTAGTGGAATTTAACATCTTCATTGCTACAATTTTAAAACCCTTTCTCTCAAATCGTGATAGTATTTCTCCGAAGATCTGTCTTTGAAGCACATCTGGTTTTACCAAGATTAATGTTCTCTCTTCTGCAAGTTTAGGTCTATTCATGTAGCTAGATTGGTTAAAATATTAGATAATACAAGGATATCAAAATAATGGAGAACTTTAAACCACAAAATTACAAAATTGAATTAGAAAACATCTTTTCCTTAATCCAGGCTTCAACCAATTGGAGAACAGATACATTACAAACCATACTAAAGAAATATCCTAAAGATGGTAACAAACTCTTTAGACATGATGAGCTAGTAAATGGATATGAATATCTAGGGTTAAAGGACAAAACTGTAGAAGAAAGAATTAGGTTAAAACCTACGAGAACTAACTCAGGTGTAGCTACAGTTACAGTACTCTCTAAACCCTACCCTTGCCCTGGTAGATGTATATTCTGTCCAAATGACCCAAGGATGCCTAAGAGCTATATTGCCTCCGAGCCAGGGGCACAGAGAGCTCTAAGTAACCACTTTGATCCATATGCTCAGGTATACAACAGATTGATTGCATTAAAGAATATTGGGCATAATATTGAGAAGGTAGAATTACTTGTATTAGGTGGTTCATGGTCTGCATATGATGCCTGGCTGTATCAGATTCCCTTTGTTACCGCATGCTATATGGCATTAAACGATGTAAATCAAAATACTACAAGTTATGTAAAACCTAAAGAATCCCTACCTGAATACACTTTTGCCGATTTAGAAAAAGCTCAAAAACAAAATGAAACTGCATATTGTAGAAATGTTGGCTTAGTCTTTGAAACCAGGCCAGATCTAATCACAAAGGAAGAGGTCTTAAGACTACGCAAACTCGGAGCAACAAAAATCCAGATTGGCATTCAATCTTTGGATGACCATATAGTCGAAGCAAACAACATCGGAAGACGCACAAAATCCGTACGGGAAGCTATCAGGCTTCTACGCTTAGCTGGTTTCAAGATTCATGGCCATTGGATGCCTAATTTGTATATGTCTAATGTTAGGAAGGATATTAATGATTACAAGAAGCTTTGGAAGAAGGATTTCTGTCCTGATGAGTTAAAGATATATCCTACTTCTATTGTTCCTAATACTTTGCTTTTTAAATTGTATGAGGAGGGTAAGTACAAACCATATACTGAGGATGAGTTGTTAAGGGTTTTGTCTGAGACTATGCCTACTACTCCTAGGTATTGTAGGTTGTCTAGAATCATTAGGGATATTCCTTCTGAAGAGATTGTAGCTGGTAACAAGAAGACTAACCTTAGGCAGATTGCAGAGGAATTGATAGAGAAGAAGGGGAAGAAGATGAATGATATTAGGAGCAGGGAGATTAAGAATGAGAGTGTGAGTTGGGAGAACTTAGTGTTGGAAACTATTAAGTATGATACTTCTTCTGGGAAGGAGTTTTTCCTTTCTTACAAGACTAAGGATACTGACAAGATTTGTGGGTTTTTGAGGTTGTCTATACCGAACACTAAAGAAAGGAAGAATAACTTTGTTGAGGAGTTAAGGGATTCTTCTATAATCAGGGAGGTTCATGTGTATGGTAGGGTTATGAGTTTGGATATTGATAGTTCTGGAGAATCTCAACATTTGGGATTAGGTAAAAAGCTTATTGAGATGGCTGAAATGATTACTAAGAAGGAAGGAATACAGAGGATATCGGTTATTTCTGCTATTGGGACTAGAGAATATTACAAGAAAAGAGGTTTTGAAATGGGGAGGTTGTATATGGGGAAAGAGATATAGGGTTTTTATTTCAAATCTTATCCCTTCAACAACTTGAAATATATAATCTGAGCACGCGGGGACTCGAACCCCGAACCAAGCGATTAAGAGTCGCTTGCTCTACCAATTGAGCTACGTGCCCACAAACATGAGTATAATATCACTTTTAATACCCCTTTTACAACTCTTCTAAAGGTTGTAACACCTCTTCCACTTTTACTTTCTTAGGCCTCTTCTCCTCCTGTACAACCCTCTCAATAACAATATCCCTAATCATAATATCCTCCTTCTTAACCATAATATCAGTTAAAGCCTTACCATTAACAATCTTCCACTCACTACTAAGAATCTCAAGATCATAGTTACCAGGATAAACAAAGAACCTAAACCTACCAAACTCATCCGTAACCCTCTTAGAAATCAACCTATCAAACTCCCTATCCTTTAACCCCAATACAATACCAGACAACCTCTTACCTTTAGTATCCCTAACCAAACCATACCTCTCTCGCTTACTAATGAAAGAAGTAACCAACATAAAAAGAGAAGGAATGTAAAGAATGAGAATAACATAGTTATACCAAGAACCATTAACAGACAAAGCATACAAACTAAACATCAAACCAACAAAAAACAAAATCATATGGAAAAATTTCCATATTAACTTGGTAACAAATGTAAATTGACTAAACACAAACCTCAAATCACTCATCTCCACCCTATCCATTGGTATTGAGAAATTAGGAATCGTATCTTTAGAAACATAGAACTCCTGCCCAAGATATACATTCTCCAATGGAAAATCATTCTTCCCAAAAACAATCTTGGAAGGAAATTCATAATCCTGTGCTGCCACCCTTATGGAATATTCACCAGATTTCAATCGCGTTGATTTAAAATATCCATTCCCATCCGTAACATCAGTCCATACCAAAGTACCATTCCCATCAAATATTCTCACAATACACTGAGGAATAGGGGCCTTAGTAATGGAATCATATACATACCCCGTAGGATGTCCCTTTGTTCTGAAACCCAAGAAACTAGATATCGCAAGGAACAGTTGTAAAAGAACATATGGAAGAGTTCCAAGCCCATTAAGAACAATACCCATACCAAGAAGAATATTCGCTATGGCAACAGTAATAGATAGCTGTTCCAGTGTATTAGGATTAATCCTTCCTATGGTATTTTCAAAAAACTGTTTTGAATTATCCAATATCTCATTCACAGTATCTTTAATCTGCTCAACAATCGGAATAACTGGAGGAACAGGAGGTTCTGGTTCTTCCTCACCACCAGGTTCTGGTACATTCAAAGTAATATCGCACACCCTCCTTACATTCCCAACAACGTCTAAAGCTTGAGCACAGAACGTATATTGAGGATACAGATAGTAGTTGGAATCATGTTCCAGATCTCCCAACTTCACCGTTATAGTCCATATATCCCCACCAAAAGATTCAGTATTCAAACAATCTTGTGGAGAATCATCTCTAGCTACACACCAAAAACTCTTACTCGCCACTCCTGTATTATCCTTTACTCTTAATTTGAATGTTAATACATCCTGAGCCTCCCATACCTGAGTATTGTTGGTGCCAAGCCCATCTAAACTAAGCAATGTTATGGTTGGCTTAGTATTATCCTGTACTGAGTACACCGAATTAGACCATGCACTCTCGGCACTATATGAGTTCTTTGCTTTCACCCTGTAAAAATATATCTGTCCATCTGTTAAACCATGAAATTCATATGCCTTCGCAGATATCCAATTACTCTGAGCAAATATCGTTGAAAATGTTGATGAGGTTGAAGATTGTATTAAGTATGTATATGTACCAGTTCCAGACATATTCCAAGCTAAAGTATTCAAAAGTCCTTGAGTATATTGTGGTTCCGAAAGTAATGTTGGCGAAGTAACAGGTACAACATACAATGTCTCACAATCAAGAAGATATATGTTAATCCCTTCGGTCGTATCCCTTGCACAGACTTCAAAGGTTCCAGGAACAGATGAATATATACTCCCAGAGGTTAAACCATTACTATCCGATACCGGCGGTTGGGTTATGGTTACTCCTGTGGAATTACCATTAACATATATTACTAAAGTTCTACCAGCCTTCGGACTTCCATCAGATGTAAGCATATGAATATTAACCAATGCGGGTTCTCTTGCTTCCACTGTACCAGGAGTCACATCAAGTTGAGAATACAGATCCTGATTGATATTTGCATTAACATTTACATCCCCTCCTCCTGCCTCAAATGATTGAGCTATTACCTTGTTATTGTTCGTGAGAAAAAGAAAGCCCAGAATGAGGAATATTGATAATATGGCAGTTTTTATTTTCATACTTATATCTCTTCTACAACCTTTTTAATATATCTATCTAATGCTCTAGTGAGTATTAATGATGCATATGGATTATCCCCTAACGGTTTTCCATTCCCTTTACTGTAACAATTTTCGCATACAAGGGCAAAACTCATAGTGTCAAGATATTTCAAACCTTTATTCCCCCCACAATATTTACAAACTGTGAAGTCTTCTAAGAATCCCATCTCCTTAAGAAACTTAATCCTTAGTTTGTTTGTTACCTCTATTTCTAGATTTTTCTTTAATACCACCTGAAGTGCATCAAAAAGTTTGGGGTATGGATCGTAGTCTTGAAGAAATTTGTTAAGCATGAATGAAATTCTTCTAATATTTGCAACGTTCAGTTCATCAAAGTTTAAACTTGAAACTGGTGATGACTCCGTTAGGATTGGCAAACCCTTGCCTTCATAGAAGGCTATTTCACTAGTACAAAAGGTTTGCATATTCCCCCTATTCTTACTATTTAATTTTCTAATGCCTTTCGCGAAGACTGTAAACTTTCCATATTCTCTACCAAAGACAGTAAGTACCTTATCGGCTTCAGAGTAGTTAATAGATTTTATTATCGTTACTGTATCTTTATTCATATACTCCTCTCCTTGTTAATACTACTAAAGGTGTCTTAAAAAATATTTTAATGTCTTCTTTTAGATTAACATTAGCCGCATACTTAGCTTCCATTATCATCCTATCCTTAAACTTAATATCATTTCTCCCAGACACCTGCCATATTCCTGTCATACCTGGTCTTACCCTTGATCTTCGTTTGTAATATTTCTTTCCATCTGGATGACTTCCTAGATATCTATTCACCTCTCCAATATACATAGGTCTTGGACCTACAATAGACATATCACCTTTAAGGACATTAAGAAATTGTGGTAATTCATCCATATCTGTTTTTCGAAGTAATTTACCAACAAATGTAATTCTTGGATCTTCATCTATTTTTAATTTCCCATCATGTTTAATCCATGTTTCCTTAGCTTGGGAATATTTTGGATTATTCTGAATTTCACTGTGTGCGTTAGGAATCATTGTTCTAAATTTGTACATTTTGAATTCCTTTGCTTTCATTCCTAACCTAAGTGGCTCTTTTACAAACACTTCGTGTCCGTCAGTTATCCAAACAAGGAGAGATATGAGCAGCAATATTGGAGAAAGGATGATTAACAACAAGAGAGAGAGAACAATATCTAATATCCTTTTGCTATTTCTGTAGCACATCTTTGATATAATTTTGCAGTTTATATACAAAAATTTCAGATGCAAAATTATTAGCTTGCTTTCTACAGTTGTCTGGTAGGAAATCACTTGATTTAAAATTCTTTAATATCTTTGCTAATGCATCTACCTTGTATTCATCAAAAAATACTCCTGTTCTTGGATTTTCTTCAGAAATTGTTTCCAATACACCACCTTCTTTGAAAGCTATGACTGGAGTACCAGAAGCATTGGCTTCTACAGGTACAATACCAAAATCTTCATGCCTTACAGGAAATATCAATGCTTTGGCTCTCGACATTAAATCAAATTTTTCCTCATCA
>JAHISI010000044.1 GCA_018818345.1 Patescibacteria group bacterium
AAAAGAGGACAAATAACTTACAATCAGAAACTATGAATTACGACAAAAAGAACCCATACAAAAATAAAAACCCATACAAAATTAGAACAGCCACAGCAAACTTTGTTCGTGGGTATGATATTAAGCCTTCATTTCTTAATTCTACAAAGGATAATCCTGAGGAGGCAATGTATAGAACAATAGTAGGAACTCTCAACTTAATAGAAAAGAAAAATACCGGCAGACTAGATATATCTGATGAAGATATAGAGAAAGGAATAGAAGCAAACGCACAACGATTAGGAATTTCTATTGATGATTATCACGAAAAGATGGAGATGATAACTGATCCTAAACCTGAAGAAAATCCAGAATCTGATTCAGATATTTCTACAGAGACAACCGAACCACGAATGTAGCACCCTTACCATCTACATACTGTATAGATCCATTATGCCTTTCTATTATCTCCTTAGTTATAGCTAACCCTAAACCACTACCTCCAGTCTTCCTAGATCTAGACTTATCTACTCTATAGAATCTATCAAATATCCTCCCCTGTTTATCCTTAGGTACACCCACCCCATCATCCTTAAATGTAATCAATACATCTCTCTTGTTTTTCTTTAAATCAATATTCAACTTCTTCCCCTGAGAATACTTAATACTATTCTCAATTAAATTTTGAAATGCTCTCTTAAGCAAAACATCATTACCCAAAACCTCAATATCGTGTCCATCATTGAAAGAGATATTGAATCCTTTCCCCTCAACCAATCTTTTTGCATCAGCAACCGCATCATCCAAAAGATTTCTTAAATTCAATTCCTTCTTTTCAAAATCAACATCCACCAAAGAAAGAAGAAGCAAATCCTCCGTAAGTTTGTTCATGAAGATTATGGATTTTTTAGAATCATCTAACATATTAAACAAGTCATTCTGGGGAATCTTTGAATCCGCAAGAATACTATCTACATTAGCCTGTATAACCGCCAAAGGAGTCTTAAGCTCATGAGACGCATTCTCTACGAATTCCTTCTGAGCCTCAAATGACCTACCTAATTGCTCGGACATATCATTGAAGCTCTGTATAACATCGGAAATCTCATCACCCTTATCCTCAAACTCTATCTTCTCCCCTAGATTCTTTGTAGACTTCTTCTTCATCTCCTCTTTTAGCTTTTCCAAAGGTTTAAGACTATTATCCGCAATCAAATATCCTCCTCCAAAGCTTAATACTACAAATGGCAATATGGAGTAAATAGATATTAAACGGATATTTGCTAAATCATTCTGTCTTGATTCTCTTAATAATTCTCGCTTCTCCTCATTTAGATTAGCAATAAATCCACCACTATTGAATCCCACTAACCTTGGAGCCCCTATATCTTTTTGCATATAGTCAACAACAAAGATATTGATTACTAAGAAAAAGCTCAGACACAGAAATAGTAATATTCCTGAATAAAGGAGAGCCATCTTAAATTTTAAAGACTTAAAAAACTTTTTCATATCATTGTTACTCATTTTTTATTGCTTCCACAGGACTTACCTTAGAAGCGGATAGCGAAGTTATTACAGATATTATACTTGATATTCCAATTAACAGTGCAGTATATATTCCAATGGAAGTAAAATTGATTCCAAAGAACACCCCCTTGTCCACAGTATTTACCACATTAAATGTCTTAGCTACCGTATCAGCTAAGAACGTATTAAACCAACCCGATACCAGATATCCCGCTGCAAAGTTAAGAGCGATACCCAATCCAATACCTACTGCATATCCAATTAATACATACAAAAGCGATTGAGATATGAACATAGTCAAGATTGAGCTTTTTCTCATACCAATTGCTCTAAATATCCCAATTTCTCTAATACTCTCAGAAATGAACTTGCTCATTGTAAAAGCTACCAATGCACTCACTAATACAATGAAGCTGATCATGAATACACTAGAAACAGTACTTAAAGTACTCTGTAACTTATCAAAAACTGCAACATCATCAGTATCCTGATATGCATATCCTGCATTATTTATATCTTCAATAACAGCCGTCCTATTTACAACATTATCTATAACCACATCTAAGTAATCTCCATACTTTGTGGATGTCGCATATACATCACTATCCGATACCGCCCCTGTTACATTGTTGCTGCTATCTACCTGAATTACTAACCCTGGGATGTAATATCCTGTACTACCAAATTCTCCACCCAAACCTAATCCTCCATCAGTTGGCCTTTCATGAGTAGTATTTGCACTTCCACTAGTAGAAGAACTACTCTCCATTCTTTTTGCCATCTGCCCCATCATTCCGCTACTACTAGTTTTAACTTCCACCCCATCGTATGTAACACCTGTAAATGTACTATTTAATACCGTAGTTGGGATATCTGTTCCATTTCTAGAAGCAATCTCATGAGCAACATAGTCTGTCACCAATATATCTCCAAAATCTTGAGGTACATAGGTAGTATTTGCAGTATTGTCATCAACTATACCTACAACCACAAATGTATATGTTATTGGTGTAGATATTTTGTCATAATCCCAATATGTCGAGATTGCAGTCTCTCTATCAGAAACTTTAGTCGCCATCTCATCGTCTGTTAACTGCTTTATAACCATAGATCCACTACTCCTATCCATTGTGTAATCCTGGATAGAATCCAGTCCTCCAACACTCATTGTGAATGTAGTACCAATCAAACTATCCTTATCATATGAAATAGCTTCAGTTTTTAAGAACGAAAGTCTCTGAGCAACCCCACCCTGTCCCCTTGTAATACTTGAAGTATCCATTGTAATTTCAGTACTATCTCCCCAATCTTCATAAGAATAGGTCAATGCACTAGCATTAAGTATAATTGGGATGGCTTCTCCCTCTGTATATGTAAAATCTGAAGTCGTGTATATAGCTGCCGCAGTTGTATCTAATGTAGAAAGAGAACTAAAACTTACTGTCTTATCAGTAAATAGATCTGTAGTTTGAGCATTTTTAACAGGCAGTGTAGTTTGCAAACTTACACTCACAACACCATCAATTGTTCCAATAGTAGTCTCATCTAAAGCTGAGAATCTATTATCTTCTACACTACTAGTAGTATTAAATGCCTTAGACGGATCAAATGCTGTTGTCTCAGTTTTAACTTCAATTAAGGTAAATTTTTGAGAAATTGTACCAAACACACTCTGTGTCATAGCCTCCTGGATATTAGTAATCTGGCTAGAAAGGATAACACTTAGAGTTATGAGAACAAATATAGGGATTATTAAAAACAAAGCCTTCTTAGTCTTCGTTTTAAGTTTCTTAATATTTATTAAAAGGATATCTTTAAGTTTCATTTTAAAAGTTAGTAATATATTATTTATTTTTAACAGAACCATTCTCAAGCTTTATGACTCGGGAAAATCGCTTCGCGATATTTTCATCATGAGTAATCATGATTACACTCATCCCATTCTCGTGAGAAAGACTCTCAAGAATATCTATCACTAACTTTGAATTCATTTTATCTAACTTTCCTGTTGGTTCATCTGCAAAAATAATCTTTGGATCATTTGCCAACGCTCTCGCAACTGCAACTCTCTGTTGTTCTCCACCTGATAACTGTTTAGGTAAATGATTGGCTCTAGGAGAAAGCCCCACTTTTTCAAGAAGTTTTAAGGCTTTTTCTTCAGCCTCTAATCTGTTTACACCTGCTACTAACATTGGTAACATGACATTTTCCTTAGCTGTAAAAAAGTCATGTAGGTTAATCATTTGAAAGATGAAACCCATGGTCATATTTCTAAAATCTGAAATTTCTGTATCTGACATATTCTTAATACTTTGACCAGATATGATGACATCTCCTGATGTCATAGTATCTAATCCCCCAGCCAGTTGAAGCAATGTAGTCTTGCCAGAACCAGATGGTCCAAGAATTGCCAAATCAAAACCCTCGGGAAGAGAGAAGCTGACATTATCCAATGCCGTAACTTCGATATCTCCATCTTTGTATTTTTTGGTTAATTTCTTAACCTCGAGAATGTTATCCATGTTATGAGACAGAAACTACAATTTATATAGAAAGCAATTTACTCAAAAAGCAGTGAAACGAATGTGAAGTCATTAACAACTAATACAATATCCCTTACCTCGAACAGTTTTAATATGTTTCTTTGTAGGATCAACTTTCTTTCTTAACGTCTTCATATGTGTCTTAACGGTCTCAGAGAACATATCTATTTCTCTATCCCAAACATGTTCAAGAAGCTCTTCCGAAGAAATGATTTCTCCCTTACTTCTAAGTAAGTATTGTAAAACACCCATCTCCTTGTTACTCAACATTATCTCTTTTCCTTTCTTATCTATCACAAGATTTCTATCTGGAAAAACTGTGTAATCACCAAACGTCAGATTCTCTTCCTTGTTTGTGCTACTTCTTTTAATTACTGCATTGATTCTTGCTACTAATTCTTTTAAATCAAATGG
>JAHISI010000045.1 GCA_018818345.1 Patescibacteria group bacterium
AAATTCACAATTTTGTATGTTAATCTGACATATTTTGAATCTGCGACTGAGCAAAAATTCCTACAACCTGTATATGTGATATCTGGAGAAGTAATATTCAGTAACGATACCAAGGGGGAATTTGATTTCTACTACCCAGCTATTGATTATGATAATGTACAAAACAAGATAGAACAGGTAGCTCCAAAGACAGTTGAGAAATCAGGTTTGTTAGGCGTTTAGGATATGTGTCTCCTCCATTCTTTTGCTTGGAATTGAATAGTCTCATTTCCATTCCATACATTTACACTTGGATACCCTATTACATCTATCGAATCATTTTCATTAACCTTTTCAGTATCATCAAAGCAGTTAAACAAGACAATATTTAATAGCTCAACTCCAGTTCCTTTAACCATGAGCTTCATATGGGATTTCTCCTTACCCATGATATATTTTTTTACCACAATTAAATCCTCCAAATATATCAAAGGCTTAGGGTTACCATATCCATATGGTTCTAATGCTTTCATACTGTTAATTAATGCATATGATACATCATCAGCATCTAGGTTCAAATCTATTTTTACATCTCTTGTTAGATTCTCTTCCGTAAGCGTTTCGTTAGCATAATTAGTAATCTCAGTTCTAAATTCTTCAATGGTATCTAATTTAGCGGTAAATCCTGCAGCTAATTCATGCCCACCAAATCTTTCAAGATACATTTCGTATTTTTCTAATGTTTTAGTAATATTGAAACCTTTGATACTTCTTGCCGATCCCTTTATTATCCCTTCGTTATTGGTTGCTACCAATACAGGTTTGTAAAATTCCTCCCCCAATTTACCTGCAACCAGTCCAATAATGCCCTCATGCCAGCCATTACCTAAAACAAATATTAGGTTGTCTGTTTCCACAATATTCATCTTGGCATTCTCCAATATGTCTGATGTCATCTTCTGCCTTGAGAAATTAACGTCATTTAAATCATTCGCTATTTCTTGGCATTGTTTTTCATCTGTACTTACTAAAAGTTTTACAGCCTCTAATGGAGAACCAATTCTACCTGCAGCATTTATTCTCGGTCCTATGACATACCCCAGATGATATGTATCTATATCCTTTGGTTCTATACCTGCTCTTAGAGCTAGCATTCTAAATCCTAGTCTAGTACCTTTTTGTAATTGTTTAAGTCCATAAGTAACGAATATCCTGTTAACACCAACCAATGGCATCATATCGGTAACCGTAGAGAGTGCAACAAGGTCTAATCCTTTGGTATTTTCATTTACTTCAGTCTCCATTCCTGCTTCGGCCTTAATGGCTTGAACAAGTAAAAATGCTACTGTAGTACCACATATCTCTCTATCTGGATATTCCTTCCCAGGATACATCTGATGTACGAGGATGTAATTCAAATCTGTAGCTATGTCCTCGGGTGGTTGATGATGATCCGTTATGACAAAATCCAATTTCTTTTCTTCAACATATTGGTTGAGAATGATCTTGTCTCTTACTCCACAGTCTACGGAGATTAAGAGATCTGCGCCTAAGTCTATGACATCATTTAATGAAGATTCCGTTAAGCCATAGCCTTGGTCAATTCGGCTTGGAATATATGGAACAACATCTATCTTTGTATCTAAATATTTAGCTAAGTCTCTGTAAAGAAAGTCCCAAAGTACACTTGTGGCACAGATACCATCGGAATCGTAGTCTCCATGTATAGCGATTTTCTTACCAGCTTTAACAAATTTAAGGATCTTTTTTGCAGCCTTTTTAGCATTGAAAAGCTTTTCATAGCTTGGAATATTATCCAATGAGGGATTTAAAAAGTCTTCCGCATCTTTAATATCCCTTTTTTCAAGAAGATATTTTACTAAATCTTTACTCTTTAATTTTTCTGGTATATTCCAGTTACTTTTAGTTTCCAGACTCATTGTTAATGAATTGTTCAATTAAATCCCAATTAAATCCTTTTCTTCTTAAAAAATCTATCTTCTTTCTATCATTCTTCGTTATTTTTTCTTCTTTATACTTCTTTCTGTATGTCTCCACCAACAAAGAGGCTTCGTCTTCTACTAATAGGTTTACAACTTTTAACGCAATGTCCTTACTAACACCTTTTGAAAGCAATTCCATCCTAAGGATATCCTTTCCTCTTGGCCTATTCTTCATTCTACTAGATACAAAAAGCTCCGCAAATCTTTCATCATCAATATATTTGTATTCATGAAGTTTGCTAACCACCTTTTCAATGATCTTTGAAAGAATCTCAGCATCGAGACTTTCAAACCATTTCCCCTTTTTCTTGAAAGAAAGATCTTTTAAATAAATTCTAACCTGACGTTCAGTCTTAGGAGATCTATCTAGAAACCCCATTGCTCTATCAAAGAATCTACTTTCAAGTTCTGAGAAGAAGAGATCATCTAATATATCCTGTGTGATTTCTTTGCCAACATATAGGCTGTATTTAACAATTGTATTAACAGAGATTCCACAAAAGAAATTGCTGTCTACATACAAGTTGACCCTTGAAGGATCCTTCTTCTGTGACTCTAACAAAGTTACAATCATATTTACAATTTTGCTTTAGCAATGACTTCTTTAACAATCTTATCTCTTAATTTTGTATCCTTTTTTAGAACTTCAGCGGCAGCATCCTTACCTTGTGCAAGTTGCTCTGTACCATATTTAAGCCATGCACCAGCCTTATCTATTACACCCTTATCTATTGCAGCATCAATAATACTACTCTCTTTATCTATGCCCATTGGATATATCATATTGAAAGAAGCTTCCTTAAATGGAGGAGCTACCTTATTCTTAACAACCTTTACTGTTCTTGAATGTCCAATTACTTGTCCATCCTTTAGAATCTTTTCCTTCTGTCTAATATCCATTCTGATCGATGCATAGAATTTTAGAGCATTACCACCAGTTGTAGTCTCTGGATTTCCAAACATAATACCAATCTTCATTCTCAACTGATTCAAGAAGATTATTGTTGTACCTGTCTTGCTTGAAATTGCAGTGATCTTTCTTAAAGCTTGAGACATCAATCTCGCTTGTAATCCCATATGACTATCTCCCATATCACCTTCAATTTCTGCTCTTGGGGTAAGCGCAGCTACTGAGTCAACAACTATGACTCCAAATGCTGCAGATCGAACTAATGTTTCTAAGATTTCCAATGCTTGCTCTCCAAAGTCTGGTTGAGATATATACAAGTTATCGATATCTAAACCAATATTTTTTGCATATACTGGATCAAATGCATGCTCAGCATCGATGAATGCAACTGCCTCACCTTTTCTCTGTGCTTCAGTAAGAATATGAATTGCCAGAGTAGTTTTACCAGAAGATTCAGGACCATATATTTCAACAATTCTTCCTTGTGGGATACCACCACCCAATGCAATATCAAGTGATAATGCTCCTGTAGGTATAGTTTCAATTTGAACTCTTTCTTGACTTCCAAGTCTCATGATTGAACCTTTTCCAAACTGCTTTTCAATCTGAGATACTGCCATTTCTATGGCTTTTTTCTTATCCTCATTAACGGCAGGAGAGGTTGATGGCTTAACTGCAGGTTCCTTAGTTGTAGGTGTGTTAGGCATTATAGAGATACTATAAAATTAGTGATAATTTAGGATAACAAAGTAAAGAATAGTAGTCAAAGACCCAAAACAAATCCTTAATGAACCGATAATATATTTATATATATTTACCTACTAGAGTAGATAAATTTTTAATCAAAGATTCTCTCAATCTATCATCATCACGAATATATCTTGAAATCTCTATTTGTACCGAAGGAATTCTCAGCTTAGTAGCAACATACTCCCCCAAAGTTTCTTGTCCATTATCTAGGAATCTAAATATCCTTATACTAATTCCATTTAACAAACCATGATTTAAAGCCTCTTCTATCTCATATGCTAATTCTAGTGATTTGCGAAATTTTGTAGGATAGTACAGAGCAATATCATAGCTCTGATTATCCTTGAGGCCATGTATATCTATAAATCTCTCTATCTTGTTCTCTGTAACAATCTTTCTAACTGATTGTTTGTATTCATTCTTTCTTTCCTTATGATAATTAGGATCATAACTACATTCCTCTGAAAGATATATTCCAAAATTCCCAGTTTTTTGAGAAACTTCTTTAACTATAGTCTCTGTATATGGTTCCCCAAACTTATACTTACCCAAAAGAGTAGGTCTTCTATGAGAACGTGCATGTGGTGCAGAAAGTAATACTGGTACCTTCCCTTCTATTATCTGAAATTGAGCAGTTTCCATATATATAAATTAACACATAATGCATAGTATTTACAATTTGACCATTGGGAAGTGATTATGCAACAATATATCAATATAAATTTTTTATCTATTTAATATGCGAAAGCTAATAGCTTCAATAGTTCTCTCCTTCGCATTGTTCTTACCATTGTTTTCAATGGTAGCAACACCTTTATTTGCACAGGAAAGCTCAGTTCAGACCATAGCATACGATTATGACTATGACTATGATTACGGCTACGATGATAGTTACTATGATTATTCATACGACCTATCTGATACCGATGTACAAGCTGGTGCTTTAGCAGGTTTAGGCGTAATGCTTTTTAGTGGTGTAATGCTAGTATTCTCCATAGTCGTTGGACTTGGTTCATACATATATTGTTCATTAGCATTAATGAAGATTGCAAAAAGAATGGATCATGAGAATCCATGGTTTGCATGGATCCCTATCTTAAACTTAGTACTTATGTTCCAATTAGGCGAACAGAATCCTGTCCTCTTGCTCTTACTTTTAATCCCTGGCGTAGGCGCAGTTGTTGTTGGAGTACTAAGCATCATTGCTTTGATGAAGATCTGTGAGAAGAGAGGCTACGACAAAATGTTGGGTCTACTTTCGTTGATACCTGTTGCAAGTTATGTCCTTCTTGGGATATTAGCTTGGGGTAAAAAGGAACCTGCAGTAGCTGTTAAATAACGGTTTAAAACAATGAATACATATGATGTCCCTGTGTTCAAAAAAACAGGATTTGATAATGCGCTTTACAAGCGATTACAAACAGAAGAGATTTTAAAAAGAGTAAGTAAAATCTCTTCTGGACATCTGTATCTAGAAATTGGTGGGAAACTTTTCAATGACCCACATGCAGCAAGAGTATTGCCTGGTTTTGATCCAAAAATAAAGATTGATATCTTGAAATCTTTAAATACTCCTTTCGATATTATCTTCTGCATGAACTATGCCGATATTCTCTCGAACAGACAACTGAATAATCATAAAGAAAACTATATCGATTCCTCTTTAAATATTTTAAGCGACTTACAGACTACATTTGGAGTTACTCCATACATATGTATTAACAATATTAAGTTTGAAGAAGATAAAAAAGAAGAATTTATGACTGCGGTAAAATATATTTATTCTAAGAATCCCAATATCTCGTTTAGATATTACATTGAGGGATATCCAGATAATACAGAGATGATTTTAAGCCCTGAAGGATTCGGTAAGGATAGTGCCGTACCAGTTCAGAATAAATTAGTCATTGTTACTGGGGCGGCATCAAACAGTGGGAAGCTTTCTACTTGTCTAGGAATGGTTTACAAAGATTCGGTACTTGGCCTTAAGTCTGATTATGCAAAATATGAGACCTTCCCAATATGGAATCTACCTCTGGAGCATCCTGTAAATCTAGCGTATGAGGCCGCTACAGCGGATATAGGAGATAGAAATGTCATAGACACATATTACCAACAAGCATATGGAAAACCTGCTGTAAATTACAACAGGGATGTTCAAGCGTTCAGTGTAGTTAAGAAATTAATGCAAAGTGAATATCAATCTCCAACTGACATGGGTATTAGCAATGCCGGATTCGCAATAACGGATGATGAGGTAGTATGTATAGCAGCGTTAGAAGAAATAAAAAGACGAAAGGGATGGTACAAAGAGATAGATAACAAACAAATAGCCTGGATTAAGACATGCGAAGAGTTAGAAACTGATGCAATGAAATATATTAGAGAAAAAGGATATAATCCTAATCTTCAACTGATTTAAGTTCCAATTGTGGAGTCTCATCTTCCCCCACTATTTCTCCTTCCTGCTTAACCTTATCCACTCTCCTAACCAATTGATTAAATCTAGTTGTGCTTACAGTATCATATTGTTTCTGCAAACCATCAATCTTTTCACCAATTTTGTAAAACGAATCAGAAAAATTAACAAACTCTTTCTCAAATGCTCGTACATGCCCAATGATATTATAGATATTTTTCTGTACTCTAAAGTTCTCGTAAGATTGTTTTACCATTCTCAATATAGCTGTGAAGCTAAAAGGGCCAGCAAATACAATCTTACTTGCCATAGCGGCTTGAGAGAGTTCGGGCATTTTTTCATAGATATATGAGAAAATCATCTCATTAGGAATAAAAAGTATAACAAAATCGACAGTTTTGTCCTCAGGATTAATATAGTCTCTTGTTGTAACCTGTTTCATCTTGTCTTTCACATCTCTCTCAAACTGCACTCTAAACTTCTCCTTCATCTCCTTGTCATCAGTCTCTGTCATCTTTTGAAGATTAGAATATGGAAACTTAGAATCAATATTGATCCTTGTACCATCAGGTAGAAATACACAGAAATCTGGTCTAGTTTCAGAACCAGCCTGTTCTTTGTTAAATTCATAATCCACCCCTCTTACAAACCCTGCCATCTTAAGTAAATCATCCGCAACTTGTTCTCCAAATTGTCCTCTTAATTGATTATTTGAAAGCACTTTCTTTAGGCTCTCTGTATTAACAGAAAGTTGCTCAGTGATTTTTTTACTTTCATCTAACGAAGTTCTTAATGAAGAGAAGGAATCAATCCTATCCTTTTCTGTAGTTTTAACATATTCCTCAAGATTCTTTACTAGTCTAGTTATTTCTTCTCGTTTGTTCTCTAAATCCACCCTATTCTGTTTTGTTTCAGAAGAGAGCTTTTCATTAGCCATTCTTACCAAATCTTCATTTGCTTGATTCAATACAACAGGAAGTAACTCTGTAAGCTTTTGTTCTATGGTATCCGTAATCTCTTGTTGGTTACCACCTTGTCCTTTTTTAAGGAAATAGAAGATACCAACTCCAAGGAGTACGCCCCCAACTAGTGCAAGTATTATGTAGAGTATCATTATGGCAGAATCTGTTAATTTATCGTATTCTATTATATCTAACTTTGACCAATACTTCCAAGATGAAAACGCCAAAAGATCTCGGATATATTAAGAATCTTCTTTTAACAAGTGTAATGGGAGGTTTAATTGGCTTGTTGAATTATGTTTTCAATATTATAGTTGCAAGATATACAGAAAGCTCAGTGTTTGGATTGTTTAGTGCAGCAATGGCAATTATCTATCTACTCCAAATTCCAGCTACCTCTATACAGGCAATTATAACAAAGAAGATTGGAGAAAATCGTAAATACAACATGAACGGTTTTAAATGGGAATCGTTGATCATATTCTCTATCTTAGGAATAGTAATCTCCACCATTTTCTTCATTTTCAAAGGGCAATTGGCACAGGTATCAAACGTATCTCAAGATGTATTCATATATCTCGCAATTGTTCTATTCCTTGCATTTGTGAGTCCAATTGCAAAAGGTCTGCTTTTAGGAGTAGAAAGGATTGTAACTGTGAACCTTCTTCTCTTTGCTGAGACAATCTTGAAACTCATCTTGGGAGTAGTTGCAATTAAACTTGGTGGTTCAATACCTCTCTTGATTCTTGCAAATGGTATTCCTGCACTCCTAACAACTCTATTCATAATTCCACTTACCAAATTGAATGGTGAAAAATCAGAAAAGAAGATTACTGTAAATTACAAAGAATTAATTCTCACTACAGTCAGTTTTCTCCTTTTAAGTGCACCCTATACATTGGATTTGATTCTTGTAAATACTTCTTTCAGATCTGAATATTCAGCAGTATCTCTACTTGGGAAGTTAGTATATTTTGCAGCTATAACTATTGCCGCAGTAATGTTTGCAAGGCTATCAAACCAAAGAGATGTTAAAGCCGAGAAGAAGACACTGTTAATTTCTTTAGCTGGAACCGTTGGAATTGGAATTGCAGTTACACTTGGACTATATATCTTCAAAGATTTGGTTATTAACATGACGATAGGAAGTCAGTATCTTTCCATTGCCCCATATATCGCTCTTTTTGGATTGTGTATGACTGGCTATGCTGTTGTCTTTATGTTGGCTAACTATTTCATTTCCATTAGTAGCTTTAAATATATTTTCATCCTTGTGTTTATGGTTGCTTTACAAATCTATCTGTTTGTAACAAACAACAACGAGTTAATGCAGGTCCTTAACAACCAGATTATTGTGTATTCCACTCTTACAGTGTTAACATTAATATATCTATTTCTAACTTTTAAGAAGAGACATAATGGACAAAAAGAAGAACCCAAAGTTAATTAACGAAGGAAAAAAGCTTACTGGTGAGTTCAAGGCTTTTGCTTTTAGTGGAGCTACTGTAGGTGCTGCAGTTGGTATTATGATGGGTGCTGCATTGAACAGTGTTGTGTCATCTTTAGTAAAGGATATTCTTACTCCACCTATTGCCTATCTTACATCTGGAATTGATTTCTCAAATTTGTATTGGGTATTGGATTCTAGAGAGTTTGGTTCTTTGGCAGAGGCACAGGCTTCTAATGCTGCCATCATTTACTATGGTAATTTCATAACCATATTTATATCTTTCATCATTACCGCAACGGTATTGTTCCTTATTGTGCAGAAGATATTGAAGATGGTTAAGAAGGATGCCAAGAAAGAGGAGAAGAAATAGGCTATTTGCAAATATCATTTTTATGAAGGTTTATGTCTACGATTTTTGGGCTAAACTTCCTTAACAAAGAAGAATACCTTTTCCCATCAGGGACAATTATCTTTGTAAGTTTAGATCTTTTATCTAGATAATCTAATAGACAAAAATAATCCCCATCTCCCGATATGACTATCGCCTTATCATAATTAGGATATTGCGCCATAGCATTAAGAATAAGTTCACCATCAACATTGCCTTTCATTTCTTTATGATTATTCTTCCATATTTCTAAAGTAGGTTTAAATACTAAGGTAT
>JAHISI010000046.1 GCA_018818345.1 Patescibacteria group bacterium
TAATGTATCTGTTGTGCTAACTTCTTTTACCTCAATATTTGTAAAGCTCTGCCTTAATGATTCGTTACTGTAGAAATATTTTTTGTAATCAGCATAGTTTATAGTTCCAATTATCGGAAACTTACTTCCCATGATATATGGTAGTAAGATTCCTGCGATTGATTGCCCTGATTCTTCGGCCTTGGCGGGGATTAATTCCTGCATTTCATCTATGTAGAGAATTGTATTGCCTGCGTTCCCTAATTCTTCCATAGATTTAATAATTAACTGTTCAAGGCTCTTTTCTCCAGATGATTGCGCTATTAATCCGTTAATATCTAATTGAACAACTCTTTTGTCTTTGAGTTGTATTGGGACGTCTCCAGTGTTAATTCTTTGTGCAACGCCAAGTATTAGGCTTGATTTCCCCACTCCAGCTTCACCAATTAGAAGTGCGTTTTTGTTTGATATTTTTCCTAATACAGAAACAAGATTCTCAATCTCTTCTTCATGTCCGATTCCAAAGACATCTCGGCTTCCTGCAACTACTTGAGTGATGTCTTTACTAAAATGGCTTAATACAAATGTATATCCATATACCCATTGTTTAGCGATGCCTCCTCTTCTGAAATATGGGATTTTAATATCAAGGAAGTTTGCCTTGTTTTTTCTGTATATGATTTTGTTGTTGTAAAGACAAATTTCTCTGAATATATCCATCGTGATGTTTTTGGTTTGTAAGAATTTTTGCAAGTTGGGATATATTCGTGTGATGGCAAGGAAAACATGTTGTGGCTCTATCTCTCTACTCTCTGTTAGTAATGCTTCCTCTGCCGCATATGTTAAGAGGCTTCTGTAGGTAGTAATGGGATATTGTGGAAGGGTATCTGTGCTTACCTTGAATCCTTTTTCTAAATCTTCCATGCTCATTTCTATTCCAGATCTTCTAATTAGTTGTTGAACTTCATAGTTCTCTTTTAACAGGTGTTTGTAGAGGTCAAATATGGAGAATGTATCGTTCTTGGTGAAATTACACAGCATCTCTAAAGTGTCTTGATTTGTGAAGTGGATGATTTCTAAGTGTGCATATCTCCCAAATTTGAATCCTGTTGCCCTGATTTCATCAAGCTCCTTTTGAGAGATCTTCTTTGCAATTGGTAGTTGTATGGGATGGCTTTTTTCTTCGTAAAAATCATGCCAAAGCATGATCACACCGAGTATGGAAAAACCAAAGAGTACACTACTCCATTTGGATTCTAGAAGTTGGGAAATGAGGGAGGTGCTTTCAAACAGATCCACATATTTAAATATGAAGCCAATAGCTACAAAAATTCCTGGTACGATGAAAACGTTTGCAATGATTCTTAAAATGTCATGCGTCTTTTTGTATCGAAGGAAGTTTTTTATTATTGACGTGATCTGTTGAGTAGATATCGAGAAGAAATGATCTCTTGTAACGAGGAATGTCGCTTCATTTTCATTATCAAGCATGGGATATTTATTCTCAATGATACCAACCTTCCCTGAGTCTTTCTTGTGATATCCGCATATTGTTTTTTGTTGCATTTCAAAGTCCAGTGCCATTTTTACTTAATCAGTGATGTTAAAATGAATGTTATGGTTGCGATTGGTAATATTAACCAAATGAGAATAACTGCTAAATATCCAAAGAAAATCATTAGGAAGATTGAAGTAGCTATTGGAATGTACAGGAGTCGCATTACAATACCGAAGAGAAAACCCATTGCGGTATAGTCTCTATGCCATGGTGTAAAGAATGTCTTAGAAAGAAGACTTAGGGATAGCTGGTCATCTACAACTATGGATAGTCTGTTTAATAGTCTTAGATGCCATATGGGCATTTTGATATACCACCACTTAAGAAAATCTTGGAAAGTGTACAAAAGAATAGTCGTATATGAATCGACTTTGGTGCCTGTGAGTAATTGTTGTCCCGAGTTATCCGAGACTGTGTTTTTTACTTCCATTGTTTGGGCAGATTTTATCTGTTAGTTTAGTTTATTGTAAATCCTTCCCTTGTGCAAGGTCTTGGGGAGATCAGATATAGATCTGATCTATGATAGAATATCCTTATGAATGTATTCCAAACCATTAAACAAGAAAAAGGGTTCTTGGCTATGCTCTCCCCTATGGAGGATGTGACCGATACTGTTTTTAGGCAGATTCTTTGTAAGATTGGTAAACCAGATGTCTTCTTTACTGAGTTTATGAACGTTGAAGGCTATTGCTCTGTTGGTAAAGATAAGGTGAATCACAGGATACAGTTTAGTGAGGTTGAACGTCCGATTGTCATACAGCTTTGGGGAAATATTCCTGAGGATTTTGCTAAGACTGTTAAAGAGCTAAAGGAGTTAAATCCTGAGGGGTTTGATATTAACATGGGGTGTGCTGTCCGAAATGTCATAAATACTGGTGGCGGTTCTGCATTAATCAAGGAGCCTGAATTAGCGAAGGAGATAATACAAGCTGTAAAACAAGAGGCTGGAGATATTCCTGTGAGTGTTAAAACTAGATTGGGTTATTCAATTGTTGATACTGAAAATTGGATTGGACTTTTATTGAACCAAGGTTTAGATATGCTTACTGTGCATGGAAGGATTGCTAAGGATAGCTATGCTATTCATTCTAGGTGGGATGAGATACAGGAGGTGGTTAGAATGAGAGATGAGGTTTCCCCTACTACATTGATTATTGGGAATGGTGATATTACTTCTTCTAGACAAGGTGAGGAATATGTTAAGACATATGGTACTGATGGATATATGGTTGGGAGAGGGATTCTAAATAGTCCATGGTTGTTTAGTGGTAGAGAGGATGTTTCTGAGGAAGAGAGGTTTGATACATTATTAGAGCATGCAAAATTGTTTAATGAGGTTTGGGGTAATACAAAGAATTTCAGTGTTATTAAGAAGTATATAAAGGCATATATTTCTGATTTTGAAGGAGCTAATGAATTAAGACAGAGGTTGATGATGGTTAATAACTATGAGGATTTAAAAAGTTTAATAATATAGAGTATGTGCGAATATCTAAAACAAACTTTCACAGGTCATATAGATCTACAAGATAATGAATATGAAGAATGTATATTTGAGAAATGTAATATCAATGAAGAAGATATAAAGAATTGTGTATTCACAAATTGCACATTTAATAACTGTGAGATTAGTAATGTAAAAATTATTAATTCAAAAATAACAGATAGTACATTTAATAAATGTAAATTAATTGGTATTGAATGGAGTAAATTTGAATGTAGGTTTGGATTTGGTAATACCTTTATACAATGTTACATGCCCTACTCTGTTTTTGTAGAAATAGATCTAACAAAGAGCAATTTCCTTGAATGTAATTTAACAGAATCATATTTCGAATATGTTAAGGCTAAGGACGTCTCATTTAGCAAATCAGAATTAAAAGGAGTTCAATTTCTAAAGTGTAATCTTTCTAACTGTGATTTTCTTGAAGCTAAGAATTATTTCTTTGATATACGAGAGAATAACTGTAAGAATGCAAAGTTTTCTAAAGAAGAGGTTGTGTATCTATTGAAGACGTTTGGGATAAAGATAGAATAATATTCTAGTGAAATGTACTTCACTTGGGGTGTATAATGGATTGTATTTAAAATTACAGATTCACATAATGAATGTAGTTCTCTTTCTCATTGGCCTTGTCTTCCTGGGTTTTGGAATATTCCAATTCCTTAAATCAAAAAAACTGGTTAGTAATGGTGTTACGTCTACTGCAAAAATAATAGAGATAAGACAGAAGAAATCACAAACACAAGATGACGAAGGATATACTACTACTTCCTATTCATATGCTCCTGTATTTGAATTTGAAACAAAGAATGGTGAGAAATATACAGTAGAATCTAAACATGGATTTGCAAACAAGAATAAGTTTAGGGTTGGTGAGAGTGTAGAAATTATATATCTAGAAGAAAAACCTCAAGATGCATGTATAAAGAAGTTTGGAAGTCTTTGGTCTCTTCCAATTATATTGATATTGGTTGGAATAATGCTTGTAGTTGCAAGCTTTGTTTCTTAATAATCTGGACGATACAGGGCTCGAACCTGTGACCTCCACAATGTCAATGTGATGCTCTAACCAGCTGAGCTAATCGTCCATATATTATTAAATAACTGTGTGTATTCTATCCTGTATTTAACGTTTTTTCAAATCA
>JAHISI010000047.1 GCA_018818345.1 Patescibacteria group bacterium
AGAAAAGGAATTAAAAAAGAAACACGGAGAAGAAGTACACCTCATTGAATCCGAAGAGATGCATTTTGCAAGTACCGAATTAAAAACAATCATTAATGAAAGCATTCGAGGTAAAGACGTATTCATCATTCAAGATTGCGAGAATCACTCAGACGGACGATCTACAGACGAAAATCTTAGAGCTCTGTATACAATGGTAGATGCATGCAGAAGGTGCGATGCAGAAAGAATAACTACAGTATTACCTTCATATCCATATGCAAGACAAGACAAACAATCTGGAAGAGAAGGAATTACCGCCGCAAGGATCGCATACGAATTGGAAGGTGATGGAAGTGTAGATCATATTGTTACAATAGATTTACATAACTCTGCAATACAAGGATTTTTCCGAAGAGCAAAAATTGATAATCTCATGGGAGGGTATGTTCTACTCCCTGTTCTAAAGAAGATGATTGAAGACAAAGAAAATACCGTCATTATGCCTACCGATTTAGGTGGTGCCAAACGTGCTAATCACTATGCACAAACATTAAAAACTGATATTGCATTCACATACAAAGCCAGAAATTACTGTAAAGCAAACACAGTAGACAAAATGTCAATCTTAGGAGATGTTAACGGAAAAGATGTATATATTGTTGATGATATGATTTGTACTGGTGGGACATTGGTAAAAGCTTTGGAAGAAACCAAAAATATGGGAGCAAGGAAAGTCATAGCTGTTTGTACTCATGCACTTCTCAATGGGCCTGCAGTAGAAAGATTTCAAGAAGCATATGACAAAGGATTCCTGGATCTGGTAATAGGTACAGATAGTACATATCATTCTAAAGAATTTTTGAAATCCGCCAAATGGTTTAAAGAAATTTCGATTGCCAGCTATTTCGCAGATACCATTAGTAGATTAAACCAAAGAAAATCAATAACTGATCTTCTGGACTAAACAGGTCTATCTGGACTTGGTTCTTCATGCTTATCATAGAACTCAATTGCAGTTCTAAGTTCTTCTTTGTCTTTAGCGTAATCTTCCAAAGATATCTTCTGCTTCCATGCTTCGTATGCTTGTAATACTGCTGTTGCCCCAGCCTTAGTTCCCATTGGATGAGAATGTACACCAGCTCCCATTGTAGTTATGAAATCTTGAGTACCAACAGTATCTATAAACTTACCAATGAGAAGAGGATTTAACCCTCCCGATATTATTGGGCACATCTTCTTGGTGATTCTCCAATACCCTAGATTACTGTAATCTTCTCCTTCAGCTTCTTTCTGTATAGCTAATTGTAGATCTGCATCTTTCTCTGGTATCTCTGACCATATTTGTTTGAAGTAATCACCTTCGGAATACAATTTCAATGCATGTCTTGCAGCCATGACATCCTCTTTAGGAGAACCTGCCATCTTACCAATACCTGCTGTACCTGTATGAATTCCCGATGCTCCTGCAAGTCTAGCAAATTTTGTTAATACTGGAACTGTATACCCTATTGGATTTTCATCTCTAGTAAATGCACCATGTCCTGCTCTATGGAAGTGTAAAAATACATTTGGATATTTTCTTCTAATCGTTTGTATTGCCATCCACCCTGCAGTTATACCATCTACTAAGAATGCATAACTACCAGGTTTCATTACAGACTGAATATAGTCTGCCTTTTTAATCATGGTATCGTAATCAGAGGAAGAGATGTTGAAAGAATGAACTTTGGTTTTACCTGTTTCTTGTTCAACTCTATCCATTGCATGTCTTACATCTTGGACCATCTTGTCGTAAGGACAAAAGTCTTGATCGGCTTGTGGTTCATCGTTCTTAACGAAATCTCCACCACCAGACCAGAAGTCATAGCAAAGTTCTGCATATTCAGAGGATGTTAATCCAATCTTTGGTTTAATGATGCTTCCAAATATTGGTCTCTCCTGAATATTGAGATATTCCCTCATATCATCGATTGTATATTCTGGGCCATCGTACTGTACTAACATTTGTGGTGGGAAATATACATCGAGAAGTTTGCATACCTTTATGCTTGCCATTCCAAATACATTCCCAGCTATGAAGGTCATGATGTTTTGGACATTTCCACCTCTATCAAATATTCTCCATGGATATGCAATCCATACTAAGCTATTCTTTTCGTCTATTCTGTAGACTAGAGCATCCAAACTTTCTGAAAAAGCTGTCGCTGTTCCTATCTTAACAAATGATCCTGTTGAAGATTCTGCCGCCACTTCACTTGCAGCATCAACAAGAGACATTCCTTCTTCTCCTTGCAACCTAAATACAGTCAACATATATTGACCATTAAAAACATTAGGATTTCCTATCTGAATATATTCTTTTTGCATTTTGGGCACGGGACAGTTTAGTTATTAACTATACGATATTTCCAAAGATTTGTTAACCTAGTAGCTTAGTTGAACCGAATAGCTATTATTCTCAACAATCTGTACACCATCTAATTCTGCAGAGAATCTTTTTACCCATTTGGTTCCATCTTCAAATACCATTTCTACATCAAATGAAATTGACATATTTACATCGTTTGGTTCTACACTTGCATATTTCAATACATTAACACTTTCAAATAGGTTTTCACTATCCATTATTTCTCTGTAATTGAACTGTCCTAACTCCTTGAGGAATATGCCCCATGTTGGCATGGAGGTTCCTACTTTTGAGACTTCATCGTAATAACTAGCTACATCTACTACATCAAAGGTTAGTGTCTTTCCACTATCTTTTATATCCGCAGATTTCATTTCATCTTCATATGGCCCCCATACGTAGTTGTACATAGAGAGCGTATTACTGATATGTCCTGGTTTGACGATTGCCACTTTGCCTTTCTTATATCCTTCTACTTTAATATTCTTTACTGTGTAGCTGGTTATTGCATCCATATGGAAGAGGTTTGCATTTACCCATATTTTTACATGAGCCAATTCCTTTGTATCTTCTACTTCTTCTGTACTGAAGGCGGATATCCATGCTTCGCTTTGTGATACTTCTACTTTCTTTTCTATTTCTTCTGAATTGGTTATGGTTTTACTGTTACTACTTGCTATATTTCCAACTCCTGAGATTGTTCCTTTGACAAGGAAGATTATGGGGAGGATTAATATGAGGAGAGAGAGGATTATTCCTATGATTATGAGTAACAGTTTTTTGTTTTTTTCCATTTTAATGTATAAAAATAATAAAATATCGGGGCGACACGACTTGAACGTGCGACCTCTTGCACCCCATGCAAGCGCTCTAGCCATCTGAACTACGCCCCGTTAATGGTATATATTTTACACCCTTAAAGCCCTAGTTCACTAGCCCTAGCCTTCATAGCATCTAGAGATATATCGATAAATTCCTCTAAAGATATACCTGTCTTTTCAATATCCTGTATCAAATCTCTTCTAACACCCTTCGCAAATTCTTTTTTCTTTAACTTTCTTAAAACTGTATCCGAAGTAACACTCGCAATCTTCTTATCTGGCATAACCAAAGCACAAGCCACTAGGAAACCAGACAGATTCTCGGATGCCGATAAGGCATAGTCCAAGTTCGTCGCTCTATTCTCAGGCACCCTAGGGTTCTCTTCATAGTGGGCTTTTATAGCATGATATACATCCCTATCAATATCAATCCCTATCTCTAACCCTTCCTTTTCTAAAATATCATCAAACTCAACCACATGCCTTGCAGGATCCTTACCAACATAGTCAAAATCTAAATCATGAAGTAAGCCAGCCAATCCCCATTTCTCTTCATGCTCGCCAAGCCTATTTGCTACAGCTTGCATAATGATATCGCTTTCCTTCATATGAAGCTTAAGCCATGGGGTAGTCACATATTTATCTATCAACTGCATACATCTTTCTCTAGTTATCATATTCGTATATTTAAAATTTAAATATCTAAAGCAGATAAGCTAATCCTTAACCTATCTGCATCTACAAAAGGAATAGCTACCATTCCAAACCTCTTCGCTTGCCTCAAGTTATCCTTTCCATCATCTATTAACACCATTTCTTCTCCCATATCCCCCACTATTTTAAGAAGATTTTCAAATGAAGCATCAGAGGGTTTTGAAAGACCAGTATCCTCAACAAGAATCACATTATGGAAATATTTAAGAAAATCATACTTAGCATTGAGGATATTAATAGCTTGTTTAGAAGTATTGGAAAAAAGATGTAACTTGAAATTAGTTTCAAACAAGTCTTTAAGCAACTCCATCATATCCTCATTTATACGATGCGTACTGGAGTCCAAGATTACTCCATTAAAATCAAAAACTATACTCTTAATCATACAAATCTACTTTCTCAGTGTATATAGTAAGTTAAAAATATCTGAAAAACCCATATAGTGATTGATGCCGTAAGGGTTTACAGTACAGCCAGGCTTGTTATTTACAACTGGATCTCTACTATTACTTGGTTTGGGCTTAAACCTGCACTCAATTTGTAATCAACATCCTCAGTTAAACCATAGAAGGTATATATACTCTTCTCAGCAGCTCTCTCTGTTTGCATCGCCAAGTTTCCAGGTAATGCAATTCCATCAACTGCAAGATATACCTTGTCTGTTTTTACACTACCAAATGTAACAACGAGTTTGTGCTCAGCATCATATGCTGCACTTACAGATGGAATTGGATTAGTATCTGAGCTACTAACGTTCCATACAAATTTGAATACGCCAGAATTAGAACCATATGTATATGAAGCTAAAGTAGAACCCTTAGTTGCATCAATACCCATAATTGCTTGAGCTGTTTTACTAAATTCTTTACTACCTAAATCAAGCCCTTCGGTAGAAACTTCACCAGGATATTGAACACCTACTATTACATCCCAACCATCAGACATCTTGGATGTCGTAATGGTAAAAGGAGTGCTCTTACTTACCCCAATATCATACAATTCTTCTGTTTGATCCGAAGAAACATTGTGATACAACTGAGAAATACCTTCTTTGTTAATTGCAACAGCCTTTTGATATCCAATTCCACCACTATCTTTTTCAATCTGATTTAAATCGATTCTAATTACTCCCAAATCACTTCTATATGTAGCAACTACATATGGATCATCTGTGCCTGTTGAAGAAAGTGAAAATACAAACTCATGATATCCCGTTCTAGCGGTATTGGTTATTTCCTCTATGGTAAATTTTGCATCAGAAGCCACACCAGTTGTTTGTTCATCTGTAGAAAATCCAGTCAATGGTGTTGTGGTTTCTTCATTCTCTGTTGTTGAATCAGCAGTATCTTCGTTCGTAGTATCTGTATCCGTTGTCTCTGTTTGGTTGGTATTGTTAGTTGTATCTGTATTTTCTGTCGCCGCTTTCTTGTTGAAG
>JAHISI010000048.1 GCA_018818345.1 Patescibacteria group bacterium
ATTTTTCTTAATAATACCTTTTTCTTTCAATGTATCTACTGATACAACCTCACCAGCTTTAAATTCTTTTTCTAATGTATTTACATTTACTGCATCGTTTTCAATTTTTCTACTCTGATTGAAGCCCTTGTACTTAGGCATTCTTCTAAAGAAAGCTACATTTCCACCTTCAAAGAATACTAATGATTTATGTCCTGTTCTTGATTTCTGTCCCTTAGAACCTCTACCAACGGTATGACCTCCAACACCGGATCCATATCCTCTTCCGATTCTCTTTCCTTTCATTGTTCTATTGTTTCTTTTTGGTATATTTTCTAGGTACATTATTTTTTATTATTTACTTTAGGTGTTCTCTTGTTTTCTTTTTTAAATGCTTCTTTCTTAGCTTCGTATTTCTTCTGTCTCTTTACATCATCTTTAGCTTTCTTTTCTTTATCCATTTCATTCTTCAATTCAATTCTATCTCTCATCTTAGACATTTTCTTTAGAACTCTTCCACTTCTTAATGATTTCAATGCTTCAACTGTGCAATATGCATTTGCATTTACTTCTTGAGTTCCCAATATCTTACCATATACATTCAATACTCCTGCCAATTCTAATACTGTTCTAACAGATGCTCCTGCGATTACTCCAGTACCTGGTCTTGCTGGTCTTAACATTACTTCTGCAGCACCATACTTGTAAACAACTTCATGAGGAATGGTATCTCCAATTAACTGTATGGTTGTAACTGATTTTGTTGCTAATCTTTCTCCCTTTTCTACTGCACTCTTAACATCTGCACCTCTTCCAAGTCCAATACCTACTCTACCATTATGATCTCCAACAATTACAATAGTGCTGAATCGCAATCTTTTACCACCTTTGGTAACTTTCGCGACTCTTCTTATTGCAAGAGATTTCTTATCAAATTCTTTTCTTTCTTTGTTGTTTCTTCTTAGATCTACCATCTGTATATATTAAACTAAATTTTAACTCCGTTTCCTCTTAATTCATCTGCAAATATCTGAATCAATCCATGATATCTGTATCCACTTCTATCAAATACTGCACTATCAAATTTTGCAACTTCTTTTCCAAATATTGTAGCCATATCTTTAATTCCCTTAGCATTCTTCTTACACATTACTGATTTAAGAACAATATTCTTTTCGTCATCAGCAATACCTGCATAGAAATATTTGTTGCTTTTAAACACAAAGATTCTAGGTTTGGTAGCTGTACCATTAACATTCTTTCTTATATGTAATTTTCTTCTTGCTCTTTTTTCAACTTTTGTATTTTTCATTCTTATTTACCTAAACTAGATTTAGAACTCTTTCTCTTCACATATTCACCTTCATATCTGATTCCCTTACCCTTATATGGTTCTGGTTTTCTAACTGCTCTTACCTTTGCTGCAAATTCTCCAACTTGTTGTTTATCAAATCCTTTAATTGTAACCTTTGTCTCATCAGGTACTTCGATATCTATACCCGCTACTGGTTCAAATTTTACCGGATGGTTCCATCCTAAGCTCATTACCAATGTTAATCCTTCTAATCTTGCTCTGTAACCAACACCTACTAATTCCAATTTCTTTTCAAAACCATTCTTAACACCCTCTACTGCATTCGCAATTAACATTCTAAATGTACCATGATTAGAGTGAGACTGTTTTGTATCTTCTACTGAAGAGAGATATATTACATTCTCCTTAATCTCTGCACTAATATCTTTAGGAAGAGTAAATTTTAATTCACCCTTAGCTCCTGTAACTGTAATATCAGCTCCATTTATTAATACTGTTACGCCTTCTTCGATTGTGATTGGTTTTAAACCTATTCTAGACATTTCAATTACCAGATTTTACATATTAATTCACCGCCTAAGCCCTTGCTCTTAGCCATTGCTCCACTCATTAATCCAGAAGGTGTACTGATTATTGCAATACCTCTTCCATTCATAACTGGAGTTATCTCTTTTCTAGACACATATATTCTCTGTCCTAATTTGCTTACTCTTGTGAAATGAGCTATTACTGGCTCATTATTATCATATGCCAACTGTACTTCAATCTCTTTATCTTTAGCTTCAAAATCAATTATCATCTCTTCTTCCTTAAGCACTCTCAAGAGTTCCATGTTCATCTTTGTATTGATGACGTTAACAGTTCTTTCTTTTCTCATTATTGAGTTTTGCATTCTTGCTAACAAATCAGCAATTAAATCGTTCATTCTGTTATATATATAATTAAATTACCAAATTGACTTTTGTACACCAGGGATTCTTCCCTCACTAGCTAACTGTCTAAAACATATTCTACAAATTCCATAGTGTCTGATATATCCTCTGGATCTTCCACATAACTCACATCTATTGTATACCCTTGTAGGATACTTAGATTTTATCTTTAACTGTCTTGCTTTGTATTCTTTAGCTTCTGTTGACATCTTTTATGAAAGGAAATCCAAATTTATCTAAAAGTAATTTTCCACTTTTTGCATCTTTAGCTGTTGTTACAATTGTTACTTCCAAGCTTCTTATCTTTGTTACATTGTTAGGATCAACCTCAATGAAAATTGTGTGATCTTCAATACCTATTGAATAGTTTCCCGCATTATCAAATGACTTAGTTTTCAATCCTCTAAAATCCTTGATTCTTGGGAATACAATATTTATTAATTTATCCATAAATTCCCACATTCTTTCACCTCTCAATGTCGCAGATACTCCGACTTCCATACCTTCTCTAAGTTTAAAAGCTGCTATAGCTTTCTTAGATTTGTTTATAACTGGTTTCTGTCCTGTTATCAATTCCATCATTTTTACGATTTCATCCAAAGCACCTTTATTAGCGATTGCTTCTCCAGCACCAATATTTACAACTATCTTTTTAAGAGTAGGTACTTCCATAACGTTGGTATAGTTTCCCTCTTTCATTAGTTCTGTTTTTATTCTTTTGTTATATTCTTCGCTTAATCGTGCCATTTTTATTTTTTAGTATTAGTTTTAGCTTTTGTAGTTTTCTTAACTGTCTTCTTAACTTCTTTTTTTTCAGTTTCTTTCTTTACTTCAACTTTCTCTTCTTTTTTAGCTTCAATTGCTTTTCCACATTTCTTACATATTCTAGTTACTTTTCCATCTTCTCTCTTTAAACCAACTCTTGTTGTCTTCCCACACAATGGACAAACCAATATCACTTTTGAAACTGCCATTGGTTTTTCTACTGTTAGTATTTCTGATGTTCTAGTTCTTCCATCTCCTTTTAAATGTCTCTTTGAAACATTTACCCCACTTACAATAACCATATTGTTTTTAAGATCTACAGCAACAACAGGACCTGTCTTTCCATTATCCTTACCGTATAATATTTTTACTGTATCGCCTTTTTTAATCTTCATTTCAATATTTTTTAAATTACAATACTTCTGGTGCAAGAGAAACAATCTTATCAAATCCCTTCTCTTTCAACTCTCTAGCAACAGGGCCAAATATTCTTGATCCCTTTGGTGCTTTTGTCTTTCCATCTATCAATACTCCTGCGTTATCATCAAATCTAATATATGTACCATCTTTTCTTCTGTATTCTTTATGAACTCTTACTATTACTGCTTTACCTACTTCATGGTTTTTTATTCCACTATTTGGCAATGCTTTCTGTACTGCAACATTAACAACATCCCCTATGTGTGCATATCTCTTTCTAGAAGCTCCAGGAATACCAATTACTTTGGCAATCTTTGCGCCACTGTTATCTGCAATTGTTAATCTTGATTCTCTTTGTACCATATTATTTCTTGCTTACTACAACCCAATTTACATTCTTAGCGAAAGGCTTTGATTCTCTGATTGTTACTTTATCACCTATTTCCAAAGCTTCGTTTGTATGAGCAAAGAAAACCTTCTGCTTTCTCATGACTTTACTGTATTCCTTATGTCTTGAAATTTCTTCAATTTCAACACGAACAGTGCCAGTCATTTTGTTGCCGACAACCACTCCTTCTTTCTCTCTCTTTGTTGTTGTTTTTATTATTTCTTTTTTCATATTTTTATTAGTAACGGCTTGTATTCTATCAATTATTTATCTTATTCTCAAGCTATATTGCTGCTTTTGTAACAAACTTAGCTTTTAGAGACAACTTCTGTGCTCCAAGTCTCATTGCTTCCTTTGCTATCTCTTCTGTTACACCACTCATTTCAAAAAGTAATGTTCCTGGAACTACTACTGCAACATATCCTTCAATTGCTCCTTTACCACCAATCATCTTACTGTTTGCTGATTTATGTGTGTATGGCTTATGTGGGAATACTTTGATCCAAACTTTTCCTTTTCTCTTGATATGACCAGTTATTGCCTTTCTTGCAGATTCAATCTCTCTTGCATCAAGCCAACCATTTTCCATAGCTTTCAATCCGAATTCTCCGAAAGCGAGTTTGTTATTAGCAGTAGCTACTCCACCCATTCTTCCTCTGAATTCTTTCCTGTATTTTCTTTTTTTAGG
>JAHISI010000049.1 GCA_018818345.1 Patescibacteria group bacterium
ACTGATGCTTTCAATTTCTTTAATGACCGATCATGGTCCGGTTCCCTAGATTCTCGATATAATGAAGCACCTATTACCATAGACTGGAACTGGGGTGGGAATAAGGCAAATCTATACCTTAACAAAAATTACAACCTAGCCGTTAACATTCAAAACCAAGATACAATTGATTTTACATACAGCATTTCAGTTGAAAACACATCAAAGACAACCACCTATCCTGAGGGTAACTACGTTAACTACCAAAGAATATACATTCCTTCAAACGCAACTGTACTTTCAGTAAAGGGGCTAAAGGATAACAAGTTTGATACATACAAAGAGAGCGGGTTTAAAGTAATAGGGGGGTGGTTTAATGTTCCTGTTAATAGTATTGGAAATTTTGAAATTTCATATCGAATATCAAGATCTACAAATACTCTCAACTTCCCACTAGAAGTTAACGATCAAAATGTGTTCTTTAATCTGGATATATTCAAACAGGCGGGGGAAACCTCACATGCATATAAATTGGATATTACATATCCAAATACTTGGAATGTTGAAACAAATTCCAACCTAAATAGTATAGAGAATCAACTTACAAGCAGATTCGAGCTGTCAACGGATCAAAAGTATGAAATAGTTTGGAATACAAACAATTAAACCACCACTTTCGGGTTATTCTTTAAGCATGTATAGATTTCTAGGATATCTTGTGTAGATATTTCCTTTTCACTGGTGAAGCTTTTTATCTCTTTAACATCCAAATCCGTATTAACTGCCACTCTATTACTAATACCAAGTGGCACAATTAGCGTTGCAATATGCTTTGATTTACAATTATGACAAGAAAAGTGTATAATGCTTGATACTCCGGTGTTCTGAATGATATTAACATCATTTATTGCATACTGAGTACCGCACTTATCACAAAACCGGGCAACGGTGTCCAAGAAGAATTGTTTTTTTTCAAGTAAAATATCTTTTTTACTGTCCATATATAAAATTATACCATAAAATTTTCTATGACAGACAAAGAGAAAGCTGTTAAAGTCTTAATCGACAAAGGTAAAGATCAAGGGTTTCTAACCCAAGAAGATTTGCTAGACGTATTTCCTACCATTGAAGAAGATGTTGATCTTCTAGATGATATTTTTGCCTCATTACAAGAAAATGAGATAGAAGTATTAGAACCAGAAGAGAATGTTGAGGTTCCTGAAAAGGAAGAATTAACCCTTGAGAAGAAAATTCATATTCTCAAAACTATTCAATCAAGTCTTTCAACAGATGCAATTAGATCATATCTCTACGAAATTGGTAGAATTCCTCTTTTGACAGGCGAAGAAGAGAGAATCTTGGCACAAAGAATCGAAAAGGGTGATGAAGAAGCTACCCAACTATTAATCACTGCAAATCTTAGATTGGTCGTCAGTATTGCAAAGAAATATAGCAAGAGTGGATTGGAACTTTTGGATTTAATCCAAGAAGGAAATATTGGTTTAATGAGAGCCGTTGAGAAATTCGACTATACCAAGGGCTTTAAGTTCTCAACCTATGCTACATGGTGGATTAGACAAGCTATTACCAGAGCCATAGCAGATCAGGCTAGAACTATTCGTGTTCCAGTACACATGATTGAAACCATAAACAAGTTTAACAAAGTAAACAACTCTCTAACTACACGATTGGGAAGACCTCCTAAAGATGAGGAAATTGCAAAAGAAATGGATATCGAATTAGAGAAAGTTGCTGAAATCAGAAAGATCAAACAAAATCCTACATCACTATCTACACCAATAGGTGAGGAGAAAGATAGTAAACTTCAAGATGTAATCGCTGACGATTGGTCACAGTCTCCAGAAGAATTTGCAACCTCTGAATACCTTAAGAATCAATTAAAGGATATCCTTGATACCCTACAAGACCGAGAAAGAAGGGTTCTATCCCTAAGATTTGGTCTAGATGATGGAGTATCTAGAACTTTAGAAGAAGTTGGAAAAGAATTTGGAGTAACTAGAGAAAGAATTAGACAGATAGAAGCAAAAGCTTTGAAAAAACTAAAAGAGAAATCTACACAACAGAAGCTTGATGACTATATTGACTAGTTAGAACTCTCAGTCAAATTTAAGAACTCAGAAGGCGATACAGAAAAACTATTTGTAGTTTTTTCTGTCACTATATCCAATTCATCTGTATCAAAAGCACTCTTAATCTGCCTTGTATATGTTGCCGCATTAGGGTTAATATCCACATAGCTTTGTTTAAAGTATATCGATGCCCCAACCCATATGATTACCACTACCAGGAGAAGAATAGATGCAAGTACAGATTTTTTTAGCATATCCATATTATTTTATTCGTAAAAATTAGCATTATCTATCTTGTATATACGCAGATTTATACTAAAGTTTGTCAAATCATATTCATCCTTTTGATCAGTGTAGGAGAAACTCTCCATTACAGGGAACATTGGTAATGCCTCAAGCTCCTTTAGCAGATTGATGATATTCGAAACCTTTCCCTTTGTAGCAATCTTCACCGACCAAGGTACTAATACTTTAGGGGTAAAAGACACATTCTTATCACTATATTTATCAAAATTTATACCTGTAAGGTAGAAACCATTTCTAGACAATATTGGATTAATATTCGCCAAGAGTAGACTAAAATTTCCATCGGCAGGGTATATTAGTTTGAGATCTTTTAACTCTGTTCCTACATCCTCAAATTGTTTGTCCAATGCACTCAAAGTACTAATTTTTGCATCCAACGCAGTACTTAATCGGGTCTTTTCCTTAATAGAGGAATTAATCTGAGTAATAGTAACTATTGTAGGACGAACAGCAAATACAATTAAAAGGATAGAGACTACAACTGTGGCTCCAGCAAAAATATAGCCTCGCTTCTTCTCAGGAGACTCTTTAATCAATTTAATATATTCTTCTGTATTTAATCGTTTTTTATCCATATTTATTCATTTACTATTACAAATGTTACACTCACATTTATTTCATCCTTATTTTTATCTATGGAGAATGCTACGTTCGAATAGTTAGGATTATTTTTGAGTGATGCCTCGTAATCTTTAATGGAATTCAAACTGTTTGAGGTCAATCTCAAGGAAATTCTATTCACTGAGTATCCAAAAGATGTTAGATGTAAAGAAGAGGGGATACCACTAATTAACTCACTTACTTTTACAGAGTTAATCACCTGCTTTTCTTTTACCATTTTTATATCGCTTAACAAATATTGGTAGTTCTCATACACCGCTGCATTCTTTTGCCAACTCTCATTCGAAAGGAGTGTAACTTTGGCATTAACTTCCTCTGTAAGATCGTTATTTTGACGATCTAAAATGAATCTGGAGAAAAATACTCCTAATACCAAAACTTCAACACCAATAAGAAGGTACTTACCAACATTAGTTAACCAAATATATGCAGTAGACCAAACATCCGTAGGGGAATATGACGGTTGCAAAAAATCAATCGATTGTGGCTGTTTTCCAAATTTAAACATTAGGCAGTTCTAAATTTTTATATTTTTAGTATAGCATATTATGCTTCCAATTTAGGGAACAGTATGAGTTTCTCTCGCTTCTCAAGAGCTTCTAATGCTTTAGCACAACTAATGGGGAGAATAGGGGAATAACCGGCAATTACATGTTTTAAAAGATAGCTTAAATTGTTCAATATTTTCTGAGCCTCTGGCTTTTCTTTGGACCATGGTTCTTCTGTAGTAATATACTTGTTCCCGTAATCCGCCAGCTGATCAATCTTCTCTCCTGCGAGATATATTTCGTAATCTTCGTACAACCTGTTAATCTCGTTTACATATGTATCTACTGTTGCTTTAAACTCACCCTCAACTGCAACCTCATTATTCATCTCTACTTCCTTTGCATTTGCTAAATGTATCACACGATTTAAGAGATTTCCAAAATTGTTTGCCAATCTTGAGTTGTATTCATTTACTAAATCATCTTCTTTGTATGCTGCATCATCGTAAGTAGGAATACCTGTTAAGAGGTAGAATCTTACTGTTTCTGCTCCATATTTTTGTTCTTGCTCAAATGGAGAGACGATATTTCCAACTAGCTTAGACATTTTCGTGCCATCAACTCCCAATACCATTCCATGTACAAGCAATTTCTCTGATTGTGGTAAGCCAGCGGAGGCTAACATCCCTTGCCATATTGCACCTTGGAATCTTAGGTTATCCGGACCACATGTTTGTACTGGTCCCCACCATTGTCTAAATCTTTCTTCATCAGTTCCATATCCCACTGCAATTGCATAGTTAGTGAGTGCATCAAACCATACATACATCATCTGGGTAGGGTCATTTGGTACTTCAATTCCCCATGGTAGGTTCTCTCTTAATCTCGAGATACTAATATCTTCCATCTCTGATATGAATTTCTTCAATTCATCCATCTTGTATGCTGGTTTTACAAATGCTTTTTCCTCCTCTAACCATTTGAGTAGTGGGTCTCTGTATTTGGATAGTCTGAAGAAGTAATTTTCTTCTGTCTTTAACTCCGGTACTGTATGGTGATCTGGACATTTGCCATCAACGAGTTCTTTGTCTGTTAGGTATCTCTCACATCCTACGCAATATTGTCCTGAGTATTGTTTCTTGTATATATCTCCATTCTCATTACATTTGTTCCAGAATACTTGTGCTAATTCATGGTGTTTTGGATCTGAGGTTCTGTAGAAGTTGTCATATTCAACATTAAAGAGTTTACAGAAATCCATTACTCTTTGTGCATATTTGTCTACAAATGGTTTTAATTCTAATCCTTCTTCTTGTGCCTTATTAAATATTTTTTGTCCGTGTTCGTCTGTTCCTACATTGAAGAATACATTTTCTTTTCCTAATTTATTTCTAAAATATCTAACGATTGTATCTGATTGTACAAACTCTAAGGCATGTCCTATATGGAGTTCTGCATTTACGTAGGGGAGTGTGGTTGTTAGGTAGAATTTTTGTTTATCCATACGCAAGATGATAGCAAAAATGAGTTAAATATACTACTATGTATGTGTAGCTAGTCCCTTATTACCCGAGTTTTAAGAGGAGGTAAATTAAAAAGACATTGTTAAAAGAAACTCGTATCAGTTTCAAAAAGTGGGAGAGACAAAAGCAAAAACCCACTTGTCGATCAAACGGTAAAAGGCATCACTAGAAAGGAGTAATATGAACATCTCTTGGCAAGATATCTTAACAAGATAAGGAGGTGATCCATATTCTCTCGCAGGGGGAGCCGAATTATTTCAAAATCTTCGGTTCCTCCTGTTGTTAAATCTGTTCAACCATTAATACACCCTCAGCTAATCCCAATTTTACTAACTCTTGCCATACAGCCTCAGTAACAAAAGGAACAAAAGGATGCATAATCTTTAAATTCTCTTTTAACAACCAAAGTAATTCAGAAAGCTTCTCTATTCTTAAATCACTACCAATAGGTTGGTCTTTGATTTCGGTTTTAATCTCTTCAATCCATTTGTCACACAACTCATGCCAGAAGAATTCTCTAATAGTTTCTGCACCAAGATTTAATTGATATTTCTCAATATATTTACCAACCTTCTCAATATTTTCCTTAGTAGCTTTTACCCTGTTGGTATCAGCAACTTCCTTCCCCTGTATCTTCCCAATCTCCTCATCCTCAATATTCATTAATATGAATCTACTCGCATTCCAAATCTTGTTAACAAAGTTCCTGTTACCCTTGATCTTCTCTTCTCGCAGGGGAGCATTGGAACCAGGCAAAGCATCACTATAGTACCAAAGCCTTAAAGCATCAGCACCATACTTCTGGAACACATCATTAGGTTCAATACCATTACCCTTAGATTTAGACATCTTAGAACCATCAGCTGCAAGAATCATACCCGTAAGTAATACTGTAGAGTAGGGAACCTCACCAGTTCTGTAGAGACCAAACATAATCATACGAGCTGTCCACCAGAAAAGAATATCCCTAGCATGAATCATCATCTGAGTAGGATAGTAATTCTTGTAATCATCACCCTCTGGTCCACCCAAAACAGAGTAGGGAATCTGGCCCGAACTAAACCAAGTATCAAACATATCTGTCTCTTGTTCCCATATACCCTCGGGGCTATCCTCACCAAGCTTAATTTCACCAGTTCCATTAGCTTTTACGTTAAATTCCTTTTCAAAATCTCCAACCGTTTTACCTTGATTTTCATTCAACCAATCATGAAGCTTCTTACTACCAGAATACCAAACCGGAATCCTCTGACCCCACCAAAGTTGTCTAGAAATACACCATGGTTGGATATTCTCGTAGAAGAATTCTAACGCTTTCTGTTGACCCTCAGGTATAACCTTAACATCACCATTATGAAGTGCTTCTAACGCTTTTTTAGCTAAAGGTTCTACATTTGCATACCATTGATTAGATATAACAGGTTCGATAGAGGTACCACATCTCTCACATACGGCAACCTCATGCTTAATATTCTCTATCTTAACTAACAAACCAAGTTCACTAAGCTCAGCACACAACGCTCTTGAACAATCCGTTGTACCCATCCCTTTAAATCTCTCAGGAATATTCCCTGTCATCTTACCTTCTTCATCAATAACATTGATAATTTCTAATCCTTGTCGTTTACCAATCTCGAAGTCAACAGGGGAGTGAGCAGGAGTAACTTTCAAAGCACCCGTACCTGTTTCAAGATCTACTTCTTCTTCTGCAATGATTGGGATTTCTCTATTTGCAATTGGAAGTAAAACTTTCTTACCAATGAATTCCTTGTATCTTGGATCATTTGGGTTAACTGCAACTGCAGTATCTCCCAACATTGTTTCAGGTCTAGTAGTAGCAACAGTGATACCTTCAACTCCAAATCTCTCTTTTGCTAATTGTTTGTCTGCTTCATCTACAAGAGGGTAGATGATATATGCAAATATACCTCTTCTTTCTTCATGATCTGTATCAATATCCGCTAATGCGGTTTTACAACTAGGACATATATTTACAATACGCTTATCTCTGTAAACCATCCCATCTTCATACATTTTGTAGAATGTTTCGTAAACAATTTTTGTAAGTTTAGGATCTAAGGTAAAGAATTCTCTACTGTAATCTGCTGAGAGTCCTATGTTCTTTTCTTGGGTTCTAGCGTTGTCTGCATTTTGCATACAGAAGTCATAGCATCGTTTGTAAAACTCATCCCTTCCCATTTCCCATTTATCCTCGCCATTATTTTGTAACACTTTTGTAAAAGCACTTTCTGTTTGGATACCAGCATGATCTTTTCCAGGGACTAAGAGAGTAGGGTGCCCAGTCATTCTATTGAATCGCGCAAATGCATCGTGGAATGAATAGCCACACATGTGACCTAGGTGTAAATTACCATTTGCATTTGGAGGAGGAAGAGTAATCGTGAATGGTTTTTCAACATCGAATCCTTTTTCTCTTAAATATTCTTCTACTTTTTCTGGAGTAGAGTAGCCCGATGATTCCCAGAGTTTGTATATTTCTGGTTCTGATGTTGTAGATTCAAATGCTTTGGGAATATTACGCTCCATTTGTGTTCAGTACTGAATTTATGATGGTATTCGTTTTGTCTAAGCAGACTACAAGATTACTAAAGCCCCCTTCTTTGTGTTTTTCTTTGTCCTTTTCCGCGTAAATTACAAACTTCTCCGAGAATTCTTTTCCCTCAGGAATTTTACAAAAAATGGCCCAAGCTTGTTCAACTGTCATTTGTTGATATAAAATCATATCTGCTTCTTCTTGAAGTGATTTCCCTTGTTCTACAACAGAATTCAAATCCGAATTTTTGTTTTGATCGTGGCTATTCATTAGCTCAAGATAATATATTGCCGTGTCTGGCAAAAAAGGTTCTTTGTTAACAACATCATTTTCAAACTTCTCCCCAGGAGTTTCCACTACAATCTCAGACTCATCCACTGTTGGTAAAATGTTCATTTGTATAAAATAGATAAAATAAAAAACGCCCTTACACCAGAATACCATATTGATACTCTAATGTAAGGGCGAATATACGCGTTACCACCTTACTTCTTTAAGATATTACTATCCTAAACTCACAACCCTTACAAGGGTAGAGGATTCTACTCTCTATACATATATATAGTATAGATTTCTTTCCTAACCTCCAAGATGACTAGTCTTGTATTAACGGCCTTCATATTATATCACACCCATATCTGGTATAATCATCCATCATGTTTACAAACAAAAAAGAAATATTTAAGCTCTGTACACTCTCTGGAACTACCGAAATCGGAAGAAACTGTAACTTCGTAGAGTATGGAGACGAGATAGTAATGATAGACGCAGGATACTCATTCCCAGGACAAGAAATGTACGGAATAGACTACCTAATCCCTAATGTTAGCTATCTTAAAAAGAACAAAGAAAAAATTAAAGCCATATTGATAACCCACGGTCACTTAGATCATACGGGTGCATTGAAATGGATTTTACCTGAGCTAGGATACCCTCCAATCTATGCAGGCGGTTTTGCAAAAGCCCTCATAGAAGAAAAAATGAAGGAATATCATATGCTTAACAAAGTTAAGATCTTTGGAGTAGATAGAAAATCACAGTTAAAAATTGGTAAAAACTTCCAAGCTACATTTATTGGTATTAACCACAGTATTCCAGATGCCTTCTCAATCTTCGTAGAAACTCCAAATGGAAATGCCTTCTTCTCAGGAGATTACAAAATTGACTTAACACCAGCAAACGAGCCACAAACCGACTTTGAAAAATTAAAACTGTTGCGAGGACGAGTAGATGTTGCATTAATGGATAGTACTAATGCTACACACCCAGGCAAAGCTCCTTCTGAGACAGAAATTTTTGACAATTTAACAGCATTGATTAGAAAACAGCAGGGCAGAGTAGTAGTCGCAGCATTCTCCTCTTTAATCACTAGATTGTATTCATTAATCGAAGTTGCGAAGATTACAAACAGAAAAGTTCTACTCTCTGGAAGAAGTTTGAATCAAGCTATCGATATCGCAAGAAAGAAAAGATATATAACTGCAGAAGATTCCCTTTTCATTAAAGAAAAAGATATTAACAAGTACCCAGATAATGAATTACTCATATTATGTACCGGAAGCCAGGGGGAAAGATTTGCAGTATTAAACAGGGTTTCCTTAAATGAACACAAATTCATAAAAATACACAAAGGCGATCTCGTTATTATGTCTTCTTCTGAAATCCCAGAGAACATCAGCACCATCGAAAAGATGACGGACCGAATCATAAGTTTAGGCGCAGATTTAATTAAAGATTCAATTGATCTTAAGATTCACTCAACAGGACATGGAAACCAAGAAGATATGAAAATGATGATTGATCTCATACAACCAAAGGCTGTAATGCCTGTTCACGGTTCATTGACATTTAGATATTTTAACAAGCAAAACTTCCTCAAATGGGGGATGAGAGATGAAGATGTCTTGCTAACTGATGATGGACAAGTATGGATGTTAGATGGGCACAGATGGACAAGAGGAAAGAAAGTTGAATCAAAACCAATTCTCATCGATGGTTTGGGAGTAGGGGACACTGGAGATATTGTACTTAATGACAGAAAACAGCTTTCGGAATATGGAATGTTTGTAACCGTCTTGAATATGAATCTCAAGACAAAGAAAATCATCGGAAGACCAAGATTCATATCGAGAGGCTTTGTATATATGAAGGGCTCACAAGAATTATTAAAAGAGATTGAAAACCTCATCTTTGATATTCATCACGATTGGGAACGACAAACTCAAAGCAATAAAAATCTCACTATCGAAAACTTCAAGGATGCCATAGAAAAAGAGCTTAGCAAGCTCATTTACAAGAAGACCGAGCGAGAACCAATTATCCTCACAGTGGTCATCTAATACCATAAATGTGCTATACTTTCTTATGCTAAACTTGCCTTTTTTAAGAAACTTTTCTGAAAACAATTCATTGTTAGATTCTAACAAAAACGTAATTGCGTTAGATATTGGTACAGAAAAATTAAAAAGCCTCCTGTTCTCAATGGAGAGTACTGGCATCAATATTAAAAAGGTCTCTCGTATTGAACAACAACAAAATGCAATGCGAAGTGGAATAATCACCAATTTAGACACAGTACTTGAGAATTGTAGACTTTCCATCTCAGAACTAACAAACAGGCTCTCTGATGAGGAAATGCCTAAACATGTCGTAATGGGTATCGCTGGAGAATATATCCAAGGTGTATCCATTGTCATCAACTATCAAAGAGAAGAGAATTTTGACAAAGAGGTAACTGCAAAAGAACAGGAAAATATCATAAAGCAAATAAAAGAGAAGATAGAAGTAAATGGAAAAGAAGATTTAGGTGCTAGAACCGGATTACAAAACGATGACATTGAGATATTACACATAACGAAGACAGGTTTAGAGATAGGGGGGATGCCCGTTGACTCCTTAGTGGGATACAAAGGACGAGAAGTTAAGCTTAACTTCTACGCTTCCTTTGCTCCCAAAACATATGTTGAAGCCCTCAGAAAGGTCGCACATGAATTAAATCTAACGATCCTTGGTATCGTTTCCCAACCTTTTGCAGTCGCAAGGGCATTCAATGGCTCCAAAAGCAAAGACTTCTCTGCAATATTCATAGATATTGGTGGTGGAACCTCCGATATTGCTGTTGTTGAGAAAGGAAATATAGTTGAAACTAAAATGTTCGCGTTTGGAGGACGAACCTTTACCAAAGAGATTGTAAACACCCTTTCCTTGGACTATCGCCATGCAGAGCAAAGAAAAATTAAATATTCTGACAAAGACCTTACAAAAGAACTTGCTAGAGAGGTACAGAAAGTAGTATATCCCGTTGCCAATCTTTGGATGAAAACATTAAAAACAGCCTTTTACAGTTGCGACGACATAGATACATTCCCAGGACAAATATATCTTTGTGGAGGTGGTGCCTTACTACCTGAAATCAAAGAGGTTATGCTTGAATTCCCATGGAAGAAATATCTCCCATTTCCAGTTGTACCAAGAATAGAATATTTCACTCCACAGAAGCTTGATAATATAGTAGACTTGAGTGGCGATTTGAAATATGTCTTTGATATTACTCCTGCCGCCTTAGCAAAATTCGCATATGATAATGAAGTAAATAGATTTAAAAAGATACCAACCTAATGGAAGAAAACGAGAAGATAACAAAAATTGTAGTAGGTCGAGAGGATGAATTAACCGATGTTGTTAGCGGGATATTAAATGCGAAGACAGATAGAATAATCCTAACGTTTGCAGAAGAATCTGATATTTTGATTAGTTCCATCAATCTCTCTGTAATCAAAGAAACTGTAGAAGAAGAGGGGAAAGTTCTTGTCTGCCAAATTATTAAAAATCCAACTGGTCAAAGAAATTCAAAAATTGCAGGCATAACTACAATAGATACTCCAAACAATCCAACTGAAGATGTATGGGAAAAAGCACAAACTCCAGAACCAGTTGTTAAGGAACCTGTTGTAGAGAAAACAGAAGCTAAGTCAACCGAAAAGCCTATACCTTCAGAAAACTCAAATCCAAAAAGCTCAAGTTTCGAAACTAGAATAAATGAGGCTATTTTGAAGAGTAGGACCGATATAGAGAAAAAGAAAGACGTTAAGACAATACATCAAGACGGAATTATAATATCTGTAGGAGAAGACCTTCCCTCCAAAGAGGATGAGATCTCAGAATCAGAAGCAAAACCAAACCTTTCTAATATTGATTTTAAAGATGTACTAAAAACAGAGCAACCACACAAAGAGAGAAAGCCTTTCTTTAGTTTTTTGAAATTTCTTAAACCTAAGCTTAAATCCACACCTTCTACTTCAGTTTCAACACAAACTCCTTTTGTAAGGAAATTCAAGAAACTCCTTCCTCTTCTCCTTGTCTCAGTAGTATTCATAACTGCTTTAGTACTTGTTGTGTACTTAAATACAGTTCCTTTTGTAAAGGTAAGAATATTTGTAAAAGCCCAAGAGGTAAGTATTGAGAGAACATTTACAGGAGACGCAAATATTAAAGAAATTGATTTTGAGGCACTTAAAATTCCAATTAAGACAGAGTCGGTAGAAGAAGCAAGATCGACATCGATAACTGCAACGGGGAGAGCATTTAAAGGTGATAAATCAGCAGGGGCCGTTACTCTTACACATCCAAATCCTTCAGGGACATGTACTGCGCTTTCACTTCCTGCAGGACAGGTCGTTATTTCTGCCGATGGCAAAACATACTCATTGGATAGCGCAATCTCACTAGAATGTGATAGTTTCCTAACCACTCCTGTACACGCGACGGATATCGGGGAGGAATATAATACGCCAAGCTCATATTTCACTGTTCAAAACTATTCAAGTACCGAAGTGTTCGGATACAGATCAGGTACATTTACTGGCGGTTCTAAGACTGAATATACTGTACTTTCTCTTTCTGATGTAAATACTGCAAGTGATGAGCTAAAGACTTCTTCAATTAGTGAAGCTGAGAAGGCTTTGCAAGAAAAACAAGGTGAATGGACTTTAATAACGGACAGTGTGAAGAGCGAGATTAAGAAAGATAGTTTAAAGACAGATGTCGCGATAGGGGCAGAGGCTACACAAGCAAACCTTTCACTAACGGTTACAAGTTCTGGAACCTACTATTACAACAATGGCTTTGATGCTGGTGTTGCTACTCTTTTGACTACTGAGGCACAAACTAAGAATCTTTTCCAAACTGATCAGAATTTAGATCTTACATTGGGAGAAGATATCCAAAAGGATGTTTCTGTAGTACAGAAAACCGATAACTCTGTTTTGATCAAGCTAATTGCCAGTGGTTCTGTACAACCAAAGGTAGATAAGACGGAAATAGTGAATACTTTGAAGGGCAAAAAATGGAAAGAGGGCGCAACCTACTTAGACGGTTTGAAATATTCTGACAAAGCTACTTTGTATGAGTTTAATCCTGTGAACTTCCCACAGTCTCTTTACTACTTCCCAAAGAGGCAAGGGGGAATTCTTGTTGAGATAGTAGATATATAAAAATAAGGTTCTTTGTGATAAAATACCCCAAGAATATGTACCTGTAGCTCAATTGGATAGAGCAATTGCCTTCTAAGCAGTAGGTCGTCGGTTCGAATCCGGCCAGGTACGCCATAGTTTCTAGGAGAGATGCCTGAGTGGTCGAAAGGAAACGCTTGGAAAGCGTTCGTACGAGTAATCGTACCGTGGGTTCGAATCCCTCTCTCTCCGCCAGATTACTCCACCAATAGTAATAACAAAATTCCCCCAAGAACCATCCCTTGTGGTAAGCTAAACAAATAGTGGTCAAAACATCCCACTATCAACAACGTTAATACCGCCAACCATTTAAACCAATTCATCTTAGAAACATTACTAACTAAAATTTTACCTAGCAAAAAAACATAGAGTAGGGAACCAACAACACCCAACTCCGCAACCATCAACAACAACACATTATGCACAGGTTGAATTAATAACACACCATTAACCGTACTCGGAATCTCCTTCTCCATCCCCTTAGTAAAATTCCCCAACCCAGTACCAAACATCAGGTTATTCTTAATCACACTAAAGCTACTCTTCATCAAACTAACTCTGTCATTCCAACTAGCATCATTCCCAGATATTAAATTGGTAAAACGCTCAACCAATAGTAGAGGAGTAAATGAAAACAACTTCCCCTTAACCAATCTGTGTACCAATGTTACAAGAACAATGATTAATACAAGCAAAGTTGATATTCTAGAAAACGTCAATGTTACAAATATTCCACTCAAGATTACCAACAAGACAGACAGTTTTTTGTAAAAACCTTTTGATTTTGAATACAAAAATATTCCCAAAAGAACATTCATTACAAAAAAACCACCTAAAACATTCGGGTGAGGGAAAGTACCATACGCTCTTAAGAATACTTCATTACTTAAGGTCACAAAACTAGAACCCAGCATACCGCTAACCACTTGAGATTCACCAAGCATAGAAAGCCCAAGCGAAGAACCATTTAGAAACTGTATAGTACCTAGCACTCCCTGTACCAGTACCGAAGCAATGGAAATCCACAAAACGTATTTGTATAGATTAGAATGTTTCTGTGTCTTAAAATAGTCAATTAGAAGGAGTAGGGAGAGAATCCCCAATATTAATCTTCCTCCATTGACCAACGAATTAAGATCTAGTCTAAAGACACTCTGTAAAAGGATAAATAATCCTAAGGGTATCAAGTAAATCAAATATTTATGAAGTATCACCCACATATGCCTCCAGCCATATTCATATATATATGAGGCAATCAAAAGAACCAATCCTATGTCTAGTATAGAGATTGTAGGCACAAGATAGTTAGTATAGATACCACTTGCATAGGGGTCTGTATTAAAAAATAGAACATGAGTAGGTAGTTGATAGGTAAGGTTGAGCGGGAGGGTAATTAATATATACAGAATACTAGAAAGTACAATGCTTTTTGTTTTAATACTTACCACTAGCCAGATTATTAATGAAAGGAGAAGAACAACCGATCGTAGGACATTCTCTTGCATCAAAAAGAGTAGGGGTAAGCCCAACAAAACAAAAACTCCAAGTTGGAACCAATACTGCTTTAGAAATTTTCGTATATCCATTAACTAATTCTATCAACAGACAGAACTATTTAACAGCTGGTAGTATGACAATATATCTATCCATACCCTCACCACGACTCTCGGTTGTAATATCATCAAATTTCTCCAATGCAATATGCACAATCCTTCTGTCAGATGGCTTCATAGGAGGAAGAGCAACCTCATCACCCATGATTCTTACATCGTCAGCCTTCTGTAGTGCTAATTCTTCTAACTGTTTGTCCTTTTCTAATCTATATCCACCAACATCTACAAATACTTTAAATGGAGTATCTTCTGAAATCTTTCTACCAAGGATAATTTGAGTCATAAACTGAAGAGAATCTAAATGTCGACCTCTATTCCCAATCATATAGCCTAGATCTTCACCATTGAAAGCAATTTTGATGTACTTAGTATTTTCATCCCCATCTTCTACTTTACACTCCTTAGTACACTCAACACCTAATAACTCACAGAGCTTATCTACTTCTTCGTTAACTATTTTAAGAATTTCGCTATCTTTCATAACATTAAAATATATTTAATTTATTTCTCAAAATAACGGGGTAGAGTTATTTAGATTTCTTAAAGTATTTGGTATATAGGTTTTGTACACCTTTCTTTGTTTTGTCCCAATCCAATATCCAATATTGTGCTACTAACATTAATGACTGAGCTACCCAATATATACTCAATGCCGAAGACGCGCTTACTGCAATGAAAATAGTAGAAAGAGGTAGTATCAAATTCATAGACTTGGTCATATTTCCTTGAAGTGCTTCTGGAGACATCGGTTCTCCCTTTTTCTTTTCTTTCTTCTTCTCTGGCACAACACTAGTAGGATTTTGCATCTTCATTGTGAAGATTGTGGTGACATATTGTGAACCACCAACGAGAAGGGCAAGTATTAAGTAAGAGATAGCTTCCATTGAAAATTTCCCAAACTCAGCTCCAACAGTAGAGTAGGACTTGGTTAAATCCCAGAAAAGGAATTTAGTATTAATTGTAAAATCAGCAGCAGAGGTAAACCATGTTTGTATAAATGGGTAGACGCCCTCTAGTTTATTCTCTGTAAGATTTCGTATAACTACGATTAAAGCAGAAAGTACAATCAACTGAGGAATCATCGTAACTAAACAACCAAGAGGGTTATACCCAACTTTCTTGTAAAGTTTGGTTTGCTCTTCAGAGAGCTTCTGTGGATTACTACCATATTTCTTTTTTAATTCATCTAACTGAGGTTTTAAGCCGGCCATTTTCCTCGTCATCTCGGTCTGTCTCTTCATGAGAGGGATTAGGATCAACCTTGTTAAGATAGCAATTAGTAGGATTGCAATTCCAAGGTTATCTCCACATAGGTGGTAAAAAGCCAGTGTGATATTGAGGAGTGGGTAGGTAAATATGGTATTCCAAATTGTTGTTAACATAGTATTTATACTGTATTAAAAGTGAAAGTAACTTCCGATTATATACAATTCCACTCCATTTGGCTACGGCACCGGGTCGTATTGTCCAGGTTGAGCACTTGGTGTACATCTTATAACTCTTTGAACTGCCATCTTAGTTCCTTTGAATGCCCCATACTTATCTATAGCTTGATATCCGTATTCAGAACAAGAGGGAGTAAATTTACATGGACGATTGTTAGGGAAAAGTTTCCCCATATATCCATGATCATAGGAGAGGGTCTTTTGGTAGATACGTATTAAGAAGAGAAGAATGTACTTCATTACTTAATCACATTCTTAAACTGAGTAGTTACATCTGCTTTCAAAATTTCCTTAGAATCACAAAATTCAAATGCGACATATTCAAAATTGAATTTGTAGTTATCTAAATCTAATTCTTTAACTAATTCCATAACGATAACTCGAAGCAATCTTGTCATTCTATGCCTTTGAACTGCATTCCCTATCTTTTTGTTTAATACGAATCCAAACTTAGGAGTAGAGGAGGAAGCTAGTGCAACTAACATTCCATATTGTCCGCGAAACTTCAAACCTTTGGAGTATACATAACGAAAATCTTTTGCTGGCAATTTGTATTTTGTAGGTAGCATATATACTACTATCTTATACTTTTTGTATGTTTTTTTCTAAGGGTCTTGTATTCCTCACTTGCAGTAAGTCTTACTCTACCTTTTGCTTTTCTTCTTTTTAATACGTTTCTTCCATCTGGGGTAGCATTTCTAGCCATGAAGCCAAACTTCCTAATTCTTTTTACATTTTTTGGTTGGTATGTTCTTTTCATTGATTTGTTACTCTATATGATATCGTGGGTATTATATATGATGAGTGGATAATTGGCAAATACTACCACAATTGTAGACTTATGGTTCCCATCAAAATACCCTCTAAAGATTCTAGAGATTAAATCGTGTTTTAGAAGTGCGTTCTAGTAAAGGATATTTTAAACGTCCTAGAATACATATCCACATCTTCACGAAAATATATATAATGGTCTAAAGTCCCAATCGGCCAGAACACTGCCTCCAAACTGCCTTAAGATAATATATAACCTGTCTACAGTATGGACAAAGCAGAATTTAACACACACGTTCAAGAATTACCAAAGCCAGAGATTTCTGTTGCATCCTCATATACACAAACTTTAGACCCAGATGCTCTGTGGAGATCCACGAAAGAGAACCTAAAACTAATGATTGGTGCAGAAGAATTTAAAAACACTTTTGGTGGTTGCTATATTGAGAATATATCCAATGGGGTAGCGCAGGTATCATGTGATGTACCATACAAAAGAGAGAAGATGCTTAGAGATTACAGATTGGCCCTGAAAGATGCACTACTCAAATCATGTGGCCAAAATCTGGAGATAGAAATAAACTTAAGAGAAGGAGAGGCTGTGAAAGAAAAACCAAAATATGAATATCATGATCCCCGAACCAATCAAACGGTAGATTTGTTCTCTGCAGCAGAAAATGAAAAATCTCTGAAAGAGGAAAACCTTAAAAAAGCACAGTTAAATCCGAGATATCTCTTTTCTAATTTCATTGTTGGTGGAAACAACAGATTGGCAGAAGCAATAGCTCAAGCAGTGGTTGATAGTCTAGGAGAAGCATACAATCCTGTGTTCTTCCACGGTAACACTGGTGTGGGGAAAACACATTTGATGCAGGCCATAGGAAACGAGGTCATTAATCGATTCCCTGAGAAAAAAGTTGTCTACATATCCATAGAACAGTTTTTGAATGAAATGGTGGATTCAATTAGAACAAAGCGTAACGAGGATTTTAGAAACAAATACAGAGCTGTTGATCTATTGATAATTGATGATGTGCAGTTTGTAGAAACATATCCTAGAACACAGGAAGAACTCTTCCATACCTTCAATACGCTATACCAGGCAAACAAGCAGATTGTGCTCGCTTCAGACAGGCCTCCGAAGGAGATAAAGAATATTACAGATAGATTAAGATCTAGGTTTGAGGGTGGTATGGTTGCTGATATTCAAGCGCCTGATTACGAGACAAGACTCGCTATTCTTCAACAAATGATCATAGATAAAGGCTCAGATGTAAATGTTCCTAAGGAATACTTAGATCTAATCGCCAAGAATGTAGAAAACAACATTAGAGAGTTAGAAGGTGCATTAACCAAGGTGCTTTCCCTTTTTAAACTAGGAATGAATCCTACATATGAAGATATTGGAAAACTTTTGCAGATTGATTTAGAAAGTAAACGAAAGAAAATTTCTCCTGCCAAAGTAATGAAATGTGTATCCGAATCATTTGATGTTAAGCTAGCAGATATAAAAGGTGACAGAAGAACAGCATATATTGCACAATGTCGACAGATTGTAATGTACATATTACGAAATGAATTAGGTATGCCTTTGGAGAGGGTTGCAAAAGAGGTAAACCGAAAAGATCACACTACTGTATTACACGCTTGTGAGAAGATAAAAGCCTTAAGGGAAAAGGATTCTCGCTTTAATGAAAAGATGCAGAATTGTTACAAACTAATACGAGAATAGGTGTGGATAACCATGTGCACAACACCAGGATATCTTCGGATAACCCCCTATCTTCTCCACACTATATAAACGTTGGAATACCGTTAAGCTCTTTCTAGTAAACAATATCCTGTTTTTGATTTAACCACATACCCCCTTGTTTACCCGCAAGTTATTCAGAAAAGTGTCCACACTAGAAACGCTCTTTAGAAAAAGTTTTTTACGAAGATATAACGTTTCTAGGGTAGGGTAGTATCCACAGAGAAAATACCCAAAGAAAATAGATTATAATTCAGTTTTAAAACTCCTTGTAGATACTTATCGACATATCCATACTCACTACTACACCTATTACTAAATATATATTAAAAATAATATAGAACAGAGGACACCACAATTCTTCTCAACTCTAAAAAATGATACAATATACTAGTCAACTGCCTAACTATATAAAATTTACATTTAAGTAATATGCAGTTCTCATGCAATCAAGATACATTCTCAAAGTATTTAAACATAATAAGTAGAGTAGTAAACAACAGACCAGGATTACCAATCTTGAACAATGTTCTTTTTGAAACTGTAAAAGGAAAGGTCATATTAAAAGCAACAGATTTGGAATTAAGTATAAGTACATGGATAGGAGCAGATGTGAATGCTGAGGGTAAGATTACAGCACCGGCTAAACAACTTTCAGAATTCATAAATTCTATTCCAGAAGAAAAGGTTGATGTTGAATTAGAAAAACAAAGTTTCAATATATCAACTGAGAACAACTCAGCAAGCTTCAATACAATGCCAGCAGATGATTTCCCTGCAATTCCTATGATTGAAGATGGCCAAAAGCCTTTAGTTAAACTTAATAAGGCAGATCTAGTTACTGCAATAAATAGAGTAGCATTTGCTGCTGCCAGAGATGACATTAAGCCTGTTTTAACAGGAGTAAAGGTGGAAATAGGTGGTGATACTCTTTCATTTGTTTGTACAGATGGACTTAGACTTTCTAAGCAGGTTGTAAAAATTGCAAAGGTAGAAGAAGAGAAAAGCATATTAGTTCCAGTGAGAGCTCTAGAAGAATTAGCACATATTGCTTCTGAATTAGATAGTGAAGATGATTTCGTGGAATTCTATCTATTAAGTGATAAAAATCAGATACTCTTTAGATTTGGAGAAGTAGATTTAGTTTCTAGACTAATTGATGGGGAATTTCCTGAATACAAACAGATTATACCTACTGGATACAAAACAAAGAGTGAAATATCTAAGAATGATTTCTTAAACTCTTTGAAAGTTATAAATATCATTGCAAGATCTGTATTAGGAAATAAGATGATATTGGATATATATAAAGAAGGTAAAATATCCCTTTCTGCAACACAATCAGACTTAGGTAAAAATCAAAGTAATATGGCATGTAAAGTAGAGGGTGACGATATTAAGATTGCATTTAGTGCAAAACTCCTCTCTGATGTATTAAACCATATAGATTCGGAAGACATCGTATTTGAATGTTCTGAGCCTGTAAGACCAGGAGTATTCAAAATTAAAGGAGATGAGAACTTTGTGCATCTTGTTATGCCTATGATGCTTTAGGTTTCTTAACCTTAATCTTATAACCAACACCGTGAACAGTATTGATCAGACTTTTGTCCTCAAGTTTGTCACGCAACCTTTTAATATGTACATCTATGGTATTAGAACCAACATATTCTCTATAATCCCATACATGATCAAGTAATTCACACCTCGAAATAGCTCGATCCTTGTTTCTGGCAAGGTATTCAAAAAGAGAATATTCCTTCTTTCTTAAATTAATATCTTTTTCATCTTTCGTTACGACATGATTCTTTGTATCTAAAACATAATCACCCAGATAGAGATTCTCGTCTACGTAGCTTTTAGGTCTACGAATCAAAGACTGAATTCGAGCAAGCAATTCTTGCACAGGGAATGGGTACGTAAGGACATCGTCACCACCATGATTAAGAAAATCAACCTTTTCAACCCAACTTCCTTTATTACAAACACCCAAAACCTTGGTATCCGGATCTGTTTTCTTAATATAGTCCAGGATCTCAACAGTAAGCTCTTTGCCCATATTTGTATTAAGAATGACAAAGTCAAAGATCTTTTTAGAAATTAGAGACTTGCTTTGAAAATTTTCATCATCCAAAGTCGTATTATATCTGTATGATTCCAACGCTTTCTGAAGCAATTGAGAAAGAGTGGGGGAATTCTCTATAATTAATATATTCATATACAAGCAATTAGAAATTATTTGCACTATGATATAGATATATTTTCTAACCTAAAAAGCCTGGAGAAAGATAAATGATTAAATTTCTAACTACAACAATAGCTGTACTGATAGGGGCTGTAGGATTTCTGTACTATTTGATACAGAATACGAATTTCTTGCCATTTGATATCAATGGTAATTACATCATAACAAACCTTTTAGTGTTATTCTTTCTTCTTTTCCTCATGGTTGTTTGTTTCAGCATTCTAATAGCCTTCGCAATCAGATTAATCTTCTTCAAATATGTTGATATGCAAGTAAATATCAAAATAGCAGTTAGATATGGACTGTTAATCAGTATCGGAATATTGGTGGCATATCTTTTACATTTCTTTCATATTCTTAACTTCGTATGGGGATTTGCTATTCTAATAGTTGTTATCTTAAGCCTCTTTGTTATATGATATCCATATGAACAAAGAACTAAATGACCTTGCAAAAATAATATCCGGAGAGATGGTATTAGAAAAGAAAGAGGCGGCTTTGGCAAAGGCTAAGAAGCAAGCTGTTGAGGATGAAAAGAATGACAGAAGAAGAAAGGTTGTGAAAGGAGAAGTTCAATTAGAGAAGGATCCTTTGGTTGAAGAAGAGAAGAAGGTAGTTCAAAACATCAAGCTTTTTGAGTGGGAAGCTCCAGATAGATATGAGATATCATACAATACTAAGTATTTCATGATAATTGTTGCACTTAGTTTGGTATTGATACTCCTTTTAGCTATTCTTGGACACTACTTCCTCATGGTAGCAATCATAGCGATGCTTTTCCTCATATATGTATTAGGTACTACTAAGCCTCAAAAGGTTACTCACAGAGTCACTGCGAGAGGTATAGACACTGGAAACAAGTTGTATGAGTGGTACATTATGAAAAATTTCTACTTTACTAAGAAACAGAATCAGCTTTTCTTGATTGTAGAAACTAAATTGAATCTTCCAGGAGCGTTGCTATTCTTACTTAGTGAGAAGGATAAGGATGCAATATTTGTTTTGTTACAAGAAAAACTTCTTTACAAGGATATTAGGAAGCAGGGGTGGTTAGAGAAGTTAAACTTTGGTGAATATATTCCTTTAGATAAGGTTTAAGATCATTTAAGGAGAGGTGCCTGAGTGGCTGAAAGGGATGCTTTCGAAAAGCATTGTATGGGCAACCATACCGGGGGTTCGAATCCCTCCCTCTCCGTATGATTCCACAAATTTCAAGTTCTATAAAGCTGTATGACGTCTTTTAAGGCGCTTATTTTGTATATCAGCCTCTTACCAAGCCTCTCATTAGTTACTCACCTCATATCTACGTTGTGGATAACTGCCGGTGAGGGTGTGATTGTGCCGTAACAACGAGCTTTATAAATAGACTGATTACTATATAATATCCACTATCGTATTATAGGAGGAGTACTATCAAGATTAGGTTATCACTTATCAAGCTATATATGTAGCAAAAACTTTTTTTGTTTTGTATTATGTATCTATGAAAGAATCAAAAACTGCCAAAGATGATGTCGTAATTGCTAAAAGGCAATTCATATTAGATTCGCTAGTAGGGTTTGCCATATTCCTCGTGATAGCAGCATTTGCATACATGATAATGAATCCTGGGAAAGGACAGTCTGATGCTAGAAATTCTACAAGGAATGCCGATGTCCTAAGTATTATGCAGTCAATGTCTAAATATGTTGAAGCTACAGGAAATATTCCAAGTATGATTCCACTCAACAGAGAATGTGCAAGTATTGGAAATGAAATATGTAGAACAGGGGCTTTGGATTGTAAGAACTACGTAGACTTATCGACTACTCTTGCGGAAGGAGATATAAAAAGTATCCCTGTCGATGCGTTTAGAACAGAGGGAAATGGAACAGGGTATTACATTTCTAACGATGGAGAAGGAAGCATAATTGTATGTGCACCATTAGCTGAAAGAGATGTGACAATCTCTGTTAAGCAGTTTATGTATTAATTTAAGTATTCATTGAGCTATGGAAGACAAATTACCAAGAGAGCATGTAGATATACAGTTTCTGTCACTATGTGTTTCTTTACTTGCTTTCCTAGGGTTAGCATATTGGGCAGGGGATATTGTTTGGTTTAAAGATTTCCAACCATTCATCACCCTGATATCAGGTATATTTGCGTTATTCATCGGAGTAATTGCATTACTAAGGTATTACACCAAACAAAGCTCTTTAAATTTCTTGTTCATAGGGATCGGATTTCTAGGAATAGGGCTGTTAGATATTTTTCAGGTAGTTTTAGATTTGGGAGGCATAGGGAATTTGTTTACAATTGTTTCTACCCAGGTATATCCAGTGACTTCTGTTTTGTCTAAAACATTCCTCTCCGTAGTTATGTTCATAAGTTGGTTAGTAAGTAGAAAAGAAGGCAAAAATAGCAAGGGTAGAAAGAAGAATGAAACTCTTTTAATGGGTTTGGTAGCAGGAAGTTTTGTCTTGTTCATAGGGGTGTTCATATTCCTCATGATGACCGGAGTGGTTGTAGATAGCTTGGCGGTAATAATTGTTGGTCTAGTATCATTGATGTTCTTAATTCTTTCCTTACTAGGATATTTACTTAACCGGGGATGGGTTACTGATGATTTCAACTACTGGATAATTTTCCTCATATCCTTCCTCATTTTGTCACAAATCTTCTACCTTCCATTCTTCAATCTTGAATATTCAAATATGATGAATCTTTCTGTATGGGCAAGATTCTTTGCATATATTGGCTTACTAATAGGCTTTTTAAACAGTATCTATGTTATGTTTCAGAAGGAAGTTAGTACACAAAAGGAATTAGCTAAGAAGAACAAGCAGCTCGATGAGACGAAGGCAAAAATCGAAGAAGCATACTTGATGCTTCGAGAGGAGAAATGGAGCTTAGCGAGGTCTAAGGGGAGCGTAGACAAGATATTAAAGGATGTCATGGGAAAGAAATAACGATGTTAGATCCAAGATTAAAAAAATATCAAAAGAAGTTTGAGTATTCATATGCATTCGGTCCATATCCTACTATGGATCTTCTCAATTACCAGAAGGATCATTTGATTAAGGTATTAGCCAAGTCCAAGAGGGATGAAAGTGATGGTGTAAATGACGCTTTTGACTTGTGTGAGAATTTGAATATCCCGATAGAGATTGCAGATAGGGCGATAGAGAAGATTGCGACTAAGGAGAATACATATTTAGTTGGAATATTTGAAAAGTACAAATCGGAATTGGAACCAGATGCTAATCATCTTGTTTTAGTTGAGCCTAGGAATATGGGTAATCTGGGTACCATAATTCGTACAATGGTAGGGTTTGATGTTATGAATTTAGCTATAATTCGTCCTGCTACTGATATCTTTGACCCAATGGTTATATCTTCTACCATGGGAGCTTTCTTCCAGATTAATTTTGAATATTTTGAGAATATTCAGGAATATATGACTAAGTATGGGGAGCGGAATGTATATCCGTTTATGCTAGATGGAGCTAAGGATATACGCGAGGTTAAGTTTGAGGAGCCATTTAGTATGATTCAAGGGAATGAAAGCAAAGGGTTGCCTAAGGAATTTGGAGAATTAGGACAGAGTATATATATACCTAATTCGGACAAGATAGATTCATTTAATCTTTCAGTCGCTACTGCGATAGGATTGTGGGAGGCTAGGAGAGGAAAATAATTCCTAAAAATGGTATAATGTATGTAGGAATAGAGATATTCCTAGCTCTTTTTCAATATATGGGGACGTAAGGCTTTCGACAGGAGTCTGCGTTTAGTTGTCACAAACCGAGGGTTGTCTCGTTAATCAACGCACAATGATAAGTGTAAAAAACAAAATCGTCGCTTTTGCAGAGAATATTAAAGCAAGTTTGGCTATGCCAAATTTCAACTTTAACTTTGCTGCTTAAAGTCTAGCCAATTAAGTTTGACTAGTGTCTTTATCCTTATTCTTAGTTAGGGGTAAAAGATAGTCGTTACTAGGATATATTATTACTATTTTGTCAGTAGAGTAGTATGTATGAATATAATTACTGAGTAGATATATCTTTTTGCTAATCTTTTTAGATATGTCTAGCTATACAGGATTAGATATGTTTGTACATGATGCTAAGCAAAACTTTTGGACGTGGATTCAATTTCCACCGTCTCCACCATTATTAAAAATTTTTATGATAGAGAATATAGAATCAACCCAAAAAGGAATACGTTACGCTTTTACCGAATTTTTTAAACATCCCTTTTTTCAACTTTGTTAGCATCAATGGTGCTATTTATCCTACAATTATCATTTCAAGTTTTCACACCACAGGCTCTCCAGGTTAAAATTACGAACAATGTTAAAATAGACACAGAACAGTACACTTCTGTTCAAATTGATAATCCAGAGTTTTTCAATTCTCGAAACTTAACGTTGATCATTCCACCAAAAGTTTCAGAGAAGAACATATACTCAGATTTTCCAGTTAAGATAAATATCGAGAATACTAATGACAATGACGTTAGGATTCTGTCTTTGCATGATCTTCCTCCGAATAAACAAATCGTCATATATCTTGATACTGCAGAGGGGGTCTCTTTGTATAACCAATCGGGAGAGCGAATCAAACTTTTAGATGAAAACGAGCGTGGGGCTTGGTTGGGAAGATTTTTACTAGATTCTGGGATAACGACACTTATTTTTGGAAGTTTCTTTTTTTTCATGTCTAAAATGATTAAAAACACGGTAGAGGAAATGACAAACGTGATAAAGGATGCAGAAAAGGCAGAAGCGGAGGATATGAAAGAAATAAGAAAAATAGAAAGAAAAATAGCAAGGCTAGAAAAGAGTTTGATAACATATAAAACAGAAGCGCTTTTGTGGACTAATGTTATGAGGAATTTTTTTGACAAAATCTCTTTGTCAAGATTAGATCAAAATAAATTCTTCAAAATCTTGCGAGAAAAATTAAATGTCAAAGGCAACGCCTCTGGTTCGGATGTTGATTTAGATTTTCTTTCATCGGAAAAGCCCGAAAAGAAAACAGAGCAACCATACGGTATTTTAGATCTATTCCACCAAACTCAAACTCTCCAATATG
>JAHISI010000050.1 GCA_018818345.1 Patescibacteria group bacterium
AGGGAGCTTCCATAGCTATACTGGAGATATCTCATTCATCGAAGATATTCTAGCCTTAGGCTTCTATGTCGGTTTTAATGCAATCATTACATATCCAAGTGGAGAGAATGTAAGAGAGATATTGAAAGATGTACCATTAGAGAGAATACTCTTTGAAACAGATGGGCCATTACTACCGCCTCAGTCAGTAAGAAAGAACAAAAAGATAAAGGAGAAGTTTGGACAACCTGCGGATGTAAGAGAAATAATGGAGGTAGCGGCAGAGATAAAGGGGGTATCAATGGAAAAACTTGAATCAATTACAGATGAAAATTACACAACTCTTTTTAATTAGTACTAGGAATCTTTTTCCTCTTTGTTCTCAAGCATAACAACATATTCTCCATGAGGATTGTTTTCAAAATCATTTACATTAATATCAGTTAAAACCTTTGAAATATTTCCAACGAAATATGCTTCTCTCATTTTAGTTATATCTCTAGCTACACTAACATTAACATCCCCAAATACCTTTTTGAGAATTTCAAGCAATTTGAGTAATCGATTAGGAGATTCATAGAAGACCAATGTTGATTCTAATTTGGTATATTCACTCAAAAGCTTTTCTCTTCTTACATCAGACTTTGGTAAAAATCCAAAGAATGTAAACCTGTCAGTTGCCAAACCACTTACAGAAAGCGCAGATATCAAAGCACTAGGACCAGGAATAGCTAAAACTTCATATCCTTTAAATCGTAATTCTCTTACCAATCTATACCCGGGGTCAGAGATAAGAGGAGTACCACAATCAGATATTAGGGCTAGATCTAAACCTAGATCCAGTTTTTCTCGAACCTTTTCCATCATTCTTACATGATTTTGATCTCTGTAGGATACTAATTGTGTAGGGATTTCATAGCGCTGTGTCAATTTGTAGGATTCCCTTGTATCTTCAGCCAATATAAAGGCCACACTTTTTAGTATTTCAATTGCCCTAAATGTCATATCTCCTAGATTCCCAATAGGGGTTGCAACTACATACAATTTTCCTTTGTTCATTTTTTTAATATTTCTTTTACTTTATCTATACCCATTATACTCTCCAAACTGCTTTCATTGATAGCTTTTGTTGATATTGCTTCATCTACATTAAACTCTCCAATACGAGTTCTTCGAAGTGCTACTGCAGTAGCATAGGTTTCAACTTTCTCTCCAAGATCATTTACTAGAGTTCTGATGTAGGTACCTGTTGAGCAAGCTATTCTAAATGTAACAAATGGCCATTCATATTTAATGATTTCAAAATCAGTGACATGAATATCCTTTGGTTTAAGTTCGACCTCTTTTCCTTGTCTTGCTAGGTCATATGATTTTTGTCCATTTACTTTCTTAGCAGAGTATATTGGTGGTAGTTGAGAGATATTACCCAAGAAGTTTTCCTTTATTTGAGTTTCTAATTCTTCTTGGCCAATTGGGGATGTAGTAGGGGCTGTGTGTATTTTTTCTCCTGTACAATCTTGTGTATCTGTTGCATATCCAAATTCAGCCGTTACTTCATATTCCTTCTCTAATCCATGTATGGTGTCCATTAGTTTGGTTGCTTTACCTACTAGTATGATTAAAAGACCAGTTGCAAATGGGTCTAAGGTACCGGCATGTCCTATTTTGTACTTATGTGGGAGTAGATGTTTTAGCCTTCTAATAACATCGTATGAGGTTATACCTTCCTCCTTGTCTATTAGTAAAATTCCGTCTATCATGTATATACATATATAATTTACATTAGTATGATATCACAATGTTAAATGGTATTACCTTGGGTATAATTATTACTTTAATATTGCTCTTCCTCTGTATTATTCTTTCCATATTAGTAAATGCGCTTCTTGCTCCTACATCTAAAACTCCTACTAAGGTATTGGATGAGATAGCGGATATTATGGATGTTAAAAAGAAGGATGTTTTTGTTGATTTGGGTAGTGGGGATGGGAGATTGGTATTTAAGGTGTATGAGAGGGCTTTGTGTAAATGTTTTGGTTATGATCTTTCACCTATTAATATTATCATCTCCAATGTGGTTAGGGCTTTTAGATTCCCTCTTTCTAAGGATATTGTTTTTGAGGCTCAGAATGTTTTTAAGGTTGATATTTCGAAAGCCAAGAAGATATATTGCTATTTAGATCAAAAGAGTATGGATATATTGAAGTGTAGATTAGAAGAATTTGTTAAGAAGGGTGGAGAGGTATATTCATATATGTACAATGTTAAAGGGATGAAGGGTGAGAAGAAGATGAAGCTTAGTAATGGAAAGGAATTATATATTTACAAAGGAAAGGAATAGCTAGATCAGAGAGGGTCATTTTTTAGATAACCCTCTCGGTTTGAAAAAGATCTAGAGTACTGAAAGTACAAAAATGAATATACTTCCTCCAAGCATAAGGAATAAGAAAACCATTTCTATTATATTTGCCCAGACATAGCCCTTTTCACCTTTGAGGTGAATTATATCCAAGGCATTTAAAACAAATGGAATCCCTGAGAAGATAATTCTCAACCATTGCATGGAAGGTGCCCAACCAACTGTGAAGAGGATAACTAATGGGATTGAAATCACATTAAAGATTCTCTGATGGCTCTTCATGTTATCTGTGTAATACGATAATTCTAACACAAATAGCATTCCGACTATTGCTGAGATTGGGCTTGAAACTAATTCAATGATTCTTGTTATTTCAGACATTTTATTTCTCCTTTTTCTAATTCCCCAATAGGGGTTAATGTTTTAACTTGCATTAATACAACAAAACTTCCACATATATAGTGAAAATCATATTGTATTAAGCAAGCTAAACAGGAGATACCTAGATCCTTTTTAATGAGCAAATATATCTATAAACTAAGTTAATAGATATACATATATTATACTATAGGGTGGTATTTAATTCAATCTGAAAGAATCTAGGGAGGGGAGTATATAAGTGCATTTAAGCATATAATCCCCTCCGAGACCTAAAGCAAAAAAAAGAAGAACAATCCCAACGACAACAAGAAATACTAAAGTCCCTATTTTAAAGACTTGATAGCATTCTTTACAATATAAGAACCTTACAGCCCACTCTCTCATTTCCTGGATTTCCTTTATCATTTCTCCTCTCCCTTCAGGTCATATCACCGCATTGTGATTAATAGAATTATACTACACACACAATGGTATAATACACATATGCCAGCATACGAACCATTAGCATCAAAATACAGACCTAAAACATTAGAAGACTTCATAGGTCAAGAACACCTAGTAGGAGAAAACGGACCCATTAGAAAGTTCCTTGAATCAGGCAACATACCCTCAATGATATTCTGGGGACCACCAGGCACAGGCAAAACAACATTAGCATATATCATATCCCTTAATCTCTACTATGACTTCCACAAACTACAGGCAGTATCTGCAGGGAAGGATATGCTTAGAAAGATCATAAAGGTAGCATTAAACAACCAACAATATGGTAAGAAAACAATCCTCTTCTTAGATGAAATACACAGATGGAACAAAGCACAACAAGATGCATTACTACCATATGTAGAAAAAGGAATAGTCATACTCATAGGAGCTACAACAGAGAATCCATCATTCACAGTAAACAGCGCATTACTTTCTAGAACCAAAGTATTTGTATTTAACCAACCAACGGAAGAAGATATATCAAAACTCATAAAAAGAATTGCAAAACAA
>JAHISI010000051.1 GCA_018818345.1 Patescibacteria group bacterium
AAATAGTACTTTCAAAAAAAAAGGTGAGAATTTTCATCCCCACCCTCCTCTTTGTATAACTTTCAATTAAGAGTATACCATAAAGAGTTTGAAAGATGAATAACTGAGTTATTTCTTCTTCTCAACTGCAATTTTGGAAAGTAATTTTCCCAATCTATTTGGAGTATTAGGTAGGTACGTGGTTTCTAGGATACTTCCAAAGCCTAACATCTTCATTAGTACTCTTTCTGTTCCAATTGCAAATCCACCATGAGGAGGACATCCATATTCGAAATATTCTAGGTAATCTTTAAGTTGCCCGTCTAATTCCATACCTCTTTCTGTTGCGTTAGCTTTTAATTCCTCTAACCTATGTTCTCTTTGTGCACCTGTTGTAATTTCTAGTCCTTTCCAGAATAGGTCATAGCCTAATGCTAGTTTTGGATTCTCTTCATTCTTCATATGGTAGAAGGCTCTTCTTGCGTGTGGGTAATCGATAACGAAGACAAATTCGCAACCTGTTTCCTTTTCCATTATCTCTCCCATTGCTCTTTCCTCTTCTGGTGAGAAGTCTCCAGTATCTTTACTTTCTACTCCTGCTTTGGCTAGTTTTTCTTTAGCTTCTGCAACTGAGAGGTATGGAAAATCTCCTTCTGGTACTTTAATATCAATCCCAAATACTTCCTTTACCTTGTCTCCATACTTTGCTTTTACATTTGTAAGCATGGTTTTGATCATTTCTTGTTCATATTTACATACATCTTTGTATGAATCGATATATCCTAATTCAACATCGAAGCTGGTATATTCGGTTAAGTGTCTTGTTGTGAATGATTTTTCTGCTCTAAATACTGGTCCCATGTTAAAGACTCTTTCAAGATCTGATGCTATTCCCATTTGTTTGTGGAATTGTGGGGACTGAGCTAGGTATGCTTTTCTATCAAAGTATTTTACTTCGAATACGTTTGCTCCTGATTCACTTGCTGCACTGATTACTCTTGGTGCATTGATTTCTACACATCCGTTATCTACACAATATTGTCTGAATGATGCTCCCATTGTGGTAGCTACATCCATCATTAATTGGTTTCGTCTGCTTCTTAGGTCTACCCATCTGTAGTCTAATCTTTTGTCTAATGCGGTCACGTTGTCTGTGTGTTCTGCTTCTATGGCTATTGGTAATGGTGTTTGTGCTAGTGAGTCTATGTTTAGTGTTTTTATCCCTATTTCATATCCACATGCTACTTGTTTTGCTTCTTTTACTTCTCCTGTTATGTCTATTACTGATTCTGAGGTTAGGGTTTTTGCTGTTTTGAATATTTCTTCGTCTCCAAACCATGCTACTGTTTGTACTATTCCTGATCTGTCTCTTACCATTATGAATATGATTTTTCCTTGGTCTCTTATGGTATCTACTCTTCCTCTTATTCTAATAACTTGTCCTATGTGTTGTGCTAATTCCCCTATATGGGTTCTTTCTAGTAATTCCATGAGTATGGTTTGATTAAATAATCTATATGTGGAGATTATATCATAATTGTATGGGAATGAAGTGCCCGAGTTAAACCGCTTCTTCTTCAAGAATTAATGTCGGATCTTGATTAGTATATCCTCCATCAACAGTTATAATTTGGCCATTTATATATTCCGACTCTGGTTTAAGGAGGAAAGAAATTACATTTGCAATATCTGCTGGGTTTGCGATTCTTTTCAAAGGATTTACATCTTCTACTTGTCTGAGGAATTCTTCCCCTGTACCAGCAATCATTCGGGTGTTTACCCATCCTGGAGCTACCGAATTTACAGAAATCTTCTTGTCTTTAAACAATAGTGATAATGACTTTGTTAAAGAATTCACTCCTGCCTTGCTTGCAGCATAACTTGCAGTAATTGCCCCTCCATACATAGCATCAGTCGAACTTATCATTATAAATCTTCCATTATCCTCAAGTAAATGGTTCGCATATTTCGCGATAACGAAATTAGCTGTCAGATTCACAGCAATAGCCCTATTCCAAACCGAAATATCATCGTCTATTCCATTGTTTTCATACTCGCAGACACCTGCACAATTAACAATTGCATAAAGAGGTGTTTGAGATAAATTGTCGAACAGCTCCTTGATAGAATCAAGAGAGGATAAATCTAATTTCAAAGTTTTGAAATTATCTGCATCTGTAATGGATATCGAATGATTTGAATATGTACCGATGACGAAATAACCTTGCTCTAGAAGTTGCCTCGTGACTTGTTCTCCGATACCTCCTGAAGCTCCTATTACTAAAACTGTTCTATTCATATGCTTATTGTAATGCAAGAAAAACTTTTAGTAAAGTTCTAAACCTTACTCAACTCCTCCCACAATTCCTTCTCCTTCCTATTCAATTTCCCAGGTACATGTATATTTATCCTCACATAATGATCCCCCCTCTTACCCTCACCATTCAATATAAATGCACCCTTACCCTTTAATCTAAATATACTTCCAGATTGAGTACCATTAGGAATCTTTAAAACCACATTCCCAGCAACAGTATCAACATCAACCTTACCCCCTAACACAGCCATATGAATAGGAATATCAACATCAGAATAAATATCATTACCCCTTCTCTCAAACTTAGAAGAAGTCTCAACCTCTATCTCAACATACAAATCCCCATGAGCACTACCATTGTTACCCGCGTTCCCTCCACCCCTAAATCTCAAAATCATCCCATCATATGCACCTGCAGGAATCTTCACCTTAACCTTCTCAGAAGTAGCATTAACACCACTACCACCACAAACCTTACATGCATTCTTAATACTCTTACCCGTACCATGACACTTAGTACAAGTACCCATCACAGCAATCTGGCCTAGTATAGTGTTTCTAACCTGTCTCTCCTGACCGCTACCATGACACACAGGACAGGTCTCAACCTTACCATCCTCACTACCAGAACCCTCACAATGCTCACAAGTCTCATCCCTCTGTACTTTTATCTCATACTCACCACCCTCCATAGCCTCATCAAACTTCAATCTCACTCTGTAACGAATATCTGCACCACCCTGTGCTTGTCTTCTACCAGAAGAATTCCCAAATCCAAAATCAAACCCTTGATTCCCTCCACCAAAGAAAGAACTAAAAATATCCCCCATATCAAAAGGAGTATTACCATCAAAACCACTAAAATCTGAATATCCACCAGCACCAGGATTAAAACCAGCAGTACCCGCATGACCATACTGATCATATGCAGACCTCTTACTTTCATCAGACAAAGTCTCATATGCTTCTTGTACTTCCTTAAACTTCTCTTCAGCACCATCATCCTTGTTAGAATCAGGATGATATTGTTTAACTAATTTCCTGTAAGCTTTTTTAAGCTCACTTTGAGTTGCCTTTTTGTCTACGCCTAATACTTCATAGTAATCTCGTTTTTCCATAGTCAAGTATTTTAGCAAACGTCATATTAATTTGCTAGTAGTCTTTCCACTTACATAACTAAATCTGGTAATATATCGTTATGCAAAATCCCGATTGGAACATACAAACCGAAAACCAAACCAAAGTAAAAAAAACAAGAATATATATCTCTGTCGTACTAGCTGTAATCGGTATAGTAATCATTGGAAGCCAAGTAATCCCACTAGCCAAGTCATACATTGACGGAATGATCGAACAAGTAAGAGCAGATTCAAAGGTAGACCCCGTTCCAGAATCATATCAAACATATATTGAATCCCAACTCGCCTACTATGACCCAGGCAAGAGCTACTTTGCAAACCTCTCAACCGAATTAGGAAGCATTGGAGAAGGCTCACAATACTACGATCCATTAACACAAACACAAAAAACAGTAGTCATAGACAAAGACTATGACAAAGACATGTATATAGATATTAAAAGTATTGGGATATCAAATATCAAAATATCGGCAAATGTAGATAGCTACAACGAAAAGGTATACAACCAATTCCTCAAACAGGGATTAGCACATTTCAAAGGTACCCCACTCCCGGGAGATGGCGGCAACTCCTTCATATATGGACATAGCGCGGTAGAAAGCTTCTTTAGTAATCATCAAAACTTACCCGAGACAATATTCTCTAGATTGAGTAATATAGATGTAGGAGAAGAAGTAGATATTAAAAAAGATGAAAAGGTACTAAAATACATCGTAAGAAGTAAAAAGATTGTTTCTCCAGACGACTTCTCAATACTAGAATCACAAAACAACAAAGAAACAGTCACATTAATGACTTGTTGGCCACTTGGAATCGGAACTAAAAGATTAATAGTGGTGGCAGAAAAACAAATTTAAAATTAAACAGATACGAAATGATTGACCTCAAAACAATGGATCCCAAGAAAAAGACAGCCATCCTCTTTGTTGGTATTGCCTTAGTAGTTGTAGTAATTACAACCATTGTCTTACTTTTGGTAAATGCTAATTCAAAGGACAATACTAATACAAATACTCCAACAGGAGAATTAGTATATTGGGGACTTTGGGAACCATCTTCTGTAATGCAGCCATTGATTGATGAATATGAATCTGCACACCCAGGAGTTACGATTCTTTACTCACAACAAACATACACTAACTATGAGAGTAGACTCTACACACGTTTACAACAATCATCAACATCTTCAGAGCCAGCACCAGATATCTTTAGAATCCACAACACATGGACACCAAAGTACTACACATACCTATACCCACTTCCTAGTACAGTAATGACTCCATCTACATATTCAACAACTTTCTACCCTACAGCTACATCAGACTTTACGGCTAAAGATGGAAATATATATGCTATGCCTCTAGAAATAGATGGGTTGGTTGTGTTCTACAACAAGCAACTACTTACAGCTGCAGGTGTAACCACACCTCCAACAGATTGGGATTCATTTGTAGAACTTACACAAAAGTTAACAAAGAAATCTTCAACTGGGAAAATAACACAATCGGGGTTAGCCATAGGAACATCCTCCAATGTCACGCATGCTGCAGAAATTCTTTCATTCCTAATGCTTGAGCAAGGAGTCGACATTATCGACGAAACCAAAACTGCTGTAACATTAAATACAACCGCAGCAGAAAGCGTAATGGATACATATACAAGCTTTGCAATGGGAAAAGATGCGGTATGGGATTCAAGTCTTGGTACAGATTTGAATATGTTCTTCCAAGGGAAATTAGCTATGATGATCGCTCCAAGTTGGAGAGCATTCGAGATAATTCAATCAGCACCTACTATTGAATTTGGAACTGCTCCTCTACCACAGCTATCAGCAAATGAGCAACCAATCTACTACTCAACATATTGGGCAGAAGCTGTAAGCAAGAATAGCTCCAATCCAAAACTCGCATGGGATTTCATAGCCTTTTTGGCACAAAAAGAACAACAAAAATCTATGTATTCTAACGCTGCAAAAATTAGAGTGTTTGGAGAACCATATTCATTGGTAGAATTAAATAGTGAATTGTCATCCAATTCATACCTTTCATCCATTGCACAGTCTGCACCCAAGATGGTCTCTTGGCAGATGGGAGACGAATCATTTGTGAAAGCCACATTAAATGAAGCTATAACCAGCATTATTGAAGATGGCAAAGATTCCCAGACTGCATTAAAAACTGCGGAAACAGAAATAAATAATCAACTTGCACAAACCAATAGATAACGCTTATTATATATCTAATGAAGATTCGAAAAGCCCCAAGAAAATCTAAGTCTATTTTTGTAATATATTCTTCATTTTTCCTGCTTGTTTCAATACCTTTAGTCACATGGGGGCTTGTAAATGGTTCATTTGATATTCGAAATATGGCATTTGATAGTGTAACTGTAAGCGATGAAAATCCTTGCGTAATATCCCTTCCAAATGTTAACCCATATACCTTAGAGGTTGGAAAAGAAATCACTATCCAAGTAGACGCAACATTGAAAGATGCAGGGATTGAATCATTAAGAATTTCTGATTCAACAGGAACTCTCATTCATGAAGAGTCTTTTACCAAATCCCCTATCTCCATTGCTACCAGCTTCAAATTCACACCTTTTAAATCTGGTACTGTAGATATGTTGGGCCTCATAAACAAGGTTGGAGGTGGTAGTGTCGCATGTAAAATCAGTAGTGAATATGACATTCTTGGGTTGAAGGCAATGGCAAGTAATGAAATCCCTACATTTACAACTGTACCTGCAGGATCAAAACCATCACAAGATATTAAAACGGGAGTTGCATACGAATATACACTTACAGCATTAGATATTGATGGCGACCATATTAACTACAGCTATTCATTCACTCCCGGAGCTACGTGGCTAAAATCTACAATCATCGAAGATGGTTCCAATGGTAAACTTGCAATCAAATTCTACGGCTCAACTGACAAGCCTGCCAGTTACCTTGCCAATGTCTTCATTCATGATGGTTACAGTAAGCACTTGGTTTCTCAGACATGGGTCATTAGTGTAAGTCCTGCAGAAAATGATATCCCAATAGTCAGGGTTATTTCTCCAGTAACAAGTACAATACTAGACAGAGGGCAATCACAGAAAATATCTTGGGAAGCTTCAGATTTAAATCGAATAACCAAGTATGAACTTTACGTAAGTCAAAATCCTGCAGATCAAACTAGTTGGATAACCGTTAATGACAATATCTCTTCTAAGACTACATCATATCTAATTGATACTTCTGCTCTAAACCCAGGGACATACAAAGCCATACTTAGAGCAACAGATAATCAGAGTCCTGCATTAGCAGGAATTGGCCTTTCTCCTGAAATAGTTGTTAGTGGAACAACCACCCCAGCTCAAGAAGATGATGTTGTTGTCATAGCTGATCCACAGGTAATCAATATGTCTCCAAACAGTACAGATACTGTACAGAATAAGCAGGTCACCACTAAGGCTACAATAATTGCAGGTACCAATGCGAGTATTAATGAGGACAGTATTTTAGTAAAGCTTGATGACAAGGATATTACTTCAGATATTAGTATTAACCAGATTTCTGAGAAAGAGCACACCATAATATATCAACCTGCAGAGAATCTGACAGCCGGGTTGCATAAGATGGAAATATACTTCGAGGATTCAAATGGCAAATCTGTAACAAAGGCATGGACATTTACAATCCAAGAGGATGAGGTTGTTGCAGAGGGATATGTAAAGATATTTGGTATGGAGATGAGCCAAAGGACCTTAATTATAATTGGCGCCGGGATTTTGGTTATAATCGTAGCCATAGTTGCTCCAATAATCATATTCAAAGTTTGGAAGGTTGAGCAGTACAAGAATGATGATAATCCTTCAGACACTCGATTTATGCCAAATCTTCCTACAGAACCTGTACCTGCGTTTACTCCTACATCATCTGAGATTTCAAATATGGTAGAAGCACCTCCTGTTGTTGAAGAGGAAAAGCCTGTGGTAGATGCTTGGGATAGCTATGCAGCACCACTTCCACAAGAGCCAGCAATGACTATACAAACTCCAATTCCTGTAGAAGAACCAAAGCTGAAAGAAGTCCCACCAGTAG
>JAHISI010000052.1 GCA_018818345.1 Patescibacteria group bacterium
ATTCCTTTAATGAGAATTTACAAAAGAATGAATCATACCTCTACAATGAAGAAGAGCTTAAATACCTCAAAGGAAGTAAATATGTTAAATGGGTTGAACAAGGTGAAATCATTGGATATACAGGCTCCTCCTCAATCATATGGGGAGATTTAACCTACAAAGAGAATTGTGAGAGGCCAAGTATAAAGGAATTTGAGACATGGGATGAGGTACACTTACATTTTGAAGAAGCTAGTAGGAATATTGAAACAAGAGCTAAGGAATTACAAAGAGATCCATACGGAATATATCTGAGTAAAGAACACTATCAAACTCCTACAATGGGAAATACCCTATTTACTGAAGACTACCAGGGTAGAATTTGGTAATTATTCCCCTTTTAGTATCTCTCTTATTCTTTCAAGCAAGTCTTTGAAACTTAACAACATGCCCTCTGCTGTTTTCTTTTCCGTAGTTGAGGCGTCATCACTCTTTGATTCCACTTTCGGTTCTTCCTTTTCTTTTGCAAACATTTGAACTACCAATGTAACATCCTGACCTTCCAATGTACCATCCATAACTGCTACGCCAATTGCTTCATATTCTGGTTTTAATATATTGTCTCTATGAGTTTGGCTATCCAACCAAGCTTGATTCATTCTATTCACATCTGTAAAACCCTTCGCCAAATTCTCTCCCGCTATTTTGTATTCATACCCCTCTCCCTTTATGAATTGCCACGGGGTCTCACCATTGGGTCCATAGTGATCCCAATATCCTTTTTCGAACATATCCTTAGCCTTATCCATTGCAGCCTGCATTAGCTTTTCATCGGCATTTAATGGTTCCAATCCTAATGTTGCTCTGTCTTCATTGGCTAAAGCTATGACTTCTTGGGATGTATAGTTAGCTGCATGTAGTTTTGAAGTTGATACCATGCCCATGATCATCGTGAAGACTAGGCTCATGAGAGTAGTACTCGATGCTTTTCCCCAAAACTTTGGGATTTTTTCTTCTGTTTGTTCTCTAAGTAATTCAAAACCTTCTATAAGGGATATATATCTGTCCTTACTGTAGTTTCTTTGTAATTGGTCAATACTACTAAATGAGACTGCACTCAAACTGTCTGCAAACCATAGCACTGTGTCTAATTGGGATATTTCTTTGTCTGAATCTGGATATCCCTCCTTAAATAGATTACTGTAAATTGAATGATAGTTAGCTGCTGCATCAACGATATATCCATTAAGTTTGGTATTCTTTTCTAAATATTCTCTAGTCTTAGATGGATATTTTTTTAATGCTTTGGCTATTTCCTCAAATCCTTTTTCTCCCTTCTTTAATGGTGAGGTTATATATTCATATGCCAATGCCTTATTCCCATCACACATATATATCTTACCAATGTCTTGTACGAGTCCTGCAATGTATACATTGGAGAGTTCTTTCTTATCTAATCCCGTTAGTTCTCCAAATTTGTATGCCAAATATCCTACTAGAATAGAATTGTTCTTTAGCTTGGAAAACTTTTTATTTCCATATCCTATTTCCCATATTTCTATTTCATTAAGGATATCTTTTGCTATCTTGAATGTTTTTTTGTCTATTTCTTTTGGTATATGCAAGAAGAATCTAAGTGCTCCTTGAAATATGAGCTCTTTAGAGTACAGATCTGTTTGGGCTGTTTGAGATTTAATATCGTTACTTTCGAACCCTACCTTAGATATCATTGGTATATGGGTTAGCTTAATACAATATTATATGGTAAGGATGTGGATAAGTCTATGGGGAGAGGAAATGATATAATGTTGTTATGGAAATAGAACAAATAAGTCCTGAAAAACCAATTAGCCCCGAAAATATCAAAACTGCTTGGAACCAAGCCAATCTTGTAAACAACGCTATTGATAACAATGAATTTACCATAAATAAGGCAGAAGGTTTTGATAATTTTGAAGAAATTTTGCCACAAATAATAAATACCAAAATGTTTATAGAACTTCCACCAGAAAGATTAAAAGATTCCTTTGATGGTAAAACACAAGGAGAAGCTTTACTTGGGATTCTTTCTGAGAAATATGTTGAAAATAATGAACAAACAACAGTGTTAGATACACTCTTGAAAAACAATGTCTCGTTAGTTATTGCTGTACAAGAAGGTTTTATAAATGATCCTAAAATTGAAGAAGCGTTAAAGATGTTAAATGAAAAAGGAATGTCTCCAACCCTTTGGATTGTTCTTAATGATGATCTTGGATATTGGACAAACAAATCGAATACTGAAGAAACCTTGGCTAAAATGAAATCCGTTTTAGAATTTGTTAAATCAAAAGATATTAAAATCGAGAAGATCGGATTGGATTATGAACCACCCCTAGAGATGACAAAGGGGCTTGCCACTGGAAATATTACAAAGGTTTTGGAAGAATTTAAAATATATGTAAATCAGACAAAAGAAAAACGAAAACATCTTTTCTTACAATCTCATTTAGACAGAGAGTTGACTCAGATGATGGATACTTACAATGTAAAGATTGAAACTTATGTTACAACCAAAGAGTTACGACTGCTAGGGAATTTACTTACCTTCTTTCCGCATAGGAAATCTGATATCGTCCCTATGGCATACACTTCTGTTCGTACCGACGGGAGTGAAAAAGTAATGACAAAGATGCTTGATGGTATTAACAAAAATGAATTTCCAGCTATTGGGATAGTAGGTAATAGTGAAAAGACTCCTGGAAGAGACCTTCGGGGCCCTGGAACACCTGAAAAACATTTATCATATGATCAATTAGTCTTTAACTTCCGGAGATTACTTGGAAGAAAAAATCCTTTTAGATCTCATTATGTTTTTGCTCTAGACGGTGCAGAAACCTTGAATAAAGTCTTGGATGCTAGATTAGAAAGTATCAGGGAAAACTAAGAAAAATGAGCCGCCTGGGACTCGGACCCAGCACCTACTGCTTAAAAGGCAGTTGCTCTAACCGGATGAGCTAGCGGCCCATGTATAAATACATGAATGAGAAGAATTATATATTGCTTATACGATATTTACAAGCTTTTTACTGGTGCCCAATACTTAAGAAGTGAATCAACAAATTGAGCAGTCTCTACATTTGCTGCCCCAATTGGAATGCTTAATGGCTCACAAAGGTGATTCCCATAGGACATACAAATTTCAATGCTACTATCCTTGTGTACCAAAATACCCCAATATGGCCTATCATTTGCACCATATCCTCCACAACCAGGTAAACCCACCATTATATTCTTTTCAACCGCTCTATTTGTAAAAAATAGCCCTGTTTCTAAATCACTTTCCTTAGGATAGGTATAACCAACAAGCGCAGTTGCATCTACTGGCATCATCCCAGACTCTGGGAACACACCCATCTGCCAAAGGTTCTTTTGAAGATACTTACTCTTTAGTTCCCAATCAGGAGTGCTCCTAGAATCAAGTATAATTACTTGATCATATTCATAGGTAAACGGAACATTTTCAAACACTTCATTTTTGATTTCTTGTAATTCTTTGGAAAGTTGGAGTTCTGAAATGACGGTATCCATATGTTAGTAATATTTTAATATTAAGATATCAAAATATTACTTTACCCCATAACCTTAGTCAATGGGTTTGCTATTAAATGGCGCAAAACTTAATCTATGTATCTCACAGGCACCATATTTCTTAATCATATCCATATGTAATTTAGTACCATACCCCATATGCTTCTCAAACCCATATTTAGGGAATTGATTAGCATACTGATTCATAATCCTGTCTCTAGTAACCTTAGCTAATACAGATCCTGCAGCTATGGAATAGTGATTTAAATCCCCCTTTTCTATGCTCTCCATTTCGTACCCTTCAATCAGTATAATTCCACCGTCAGCAATAATATATTCTACCTTCTCCTTAAGCATCTTTTCCGTCTCTTTCACTGCTTCGGTCATAGCCTCTAACACCGCTTGCCTAATACCAACCTTGTCTATCCTCTTAGCTTCAACAATTCCTACACCATATCCTTCAGATTTTTCTTTAATTAACTCAAACGCGATATTTCTCTGCCTCTCTGTCATCTTCTTACTATCCCTTACACTATCTACTACCTGTTTCTTTGAAGTAATACATACACATCCAGCAACCACAGGACCTGCTAAAGGACCTCGTCCTGCTTCATCAATACCTACTACTATTTTAAAACCCTTTTTCCAAAGTTTCTTTTCTAAATCAATTGTTGGATATACCATATCCATTATGTTACCATATATCTATGAACACTATTTCTTTTGGGACAATCTTAGTAGCAGTAGTAACCCCGCTATTACTTTTAGTCATTGCATATCTCATTGTTAAGATGACTAAACAGAAGAAGTAGATATTTCTTTCCACTTAGTCTAATATGTATATATACATAATTTTTTTATTGTAATTACTATGGACGGAGACAAAGCATTTTCATTTTTGAAAGGACTATTTCTTGGAGCTATAGCTGGCGCTGCGGCAGGTATTCTTTTAGCACCTAAATCTGGTAAAGAAACACAAGAAGATTTAAAGAAATTAGCGAAGGAATATACAGAGAAGGCAGTAGATATGTATGAAGCCACAAAGAAGATCTTAGAAAAGAAGTTAGATGCATTAAAGAAAGCAGGTTCTAAGATTGATGAATCTAAGTATATGGGATTGGTAACAGAGGTTGTGGAAGAGATTAAGAAGGATGGATCTGTTACTGCAGAAGCTGCTAAGAAATTAGGTAATCAATTAAGAGGAGATTGGGATATTGTTAAGACTGAGTGGTCTAAATAACTTTTCATATTATTTCTATATGAATTCCGCAATAGACGAAGGGTAGTAAACGAAAGGGACTAGAAATAGTCCCTTTTTATTTGTAGAATAACAATAATATGCGAGAGTAATTCAGTTGGTAGAATGTCTCCTTCCCAAGGAGAATGTCGCGAGTTCGAATCTCGTCTCTCGCTCCATATTAAGAATTTCTCAAGGAGTGTATAAAAGAAAAAACGACCTCTTGGTTTATGTATTACATATTTAACCAATTGGTCGTTTTGTTCTTTAAAGATCATGACCCAACATTTTTGAGAACCCATCTCTTAAATTCTGGAATTGCTCCACTATTTTAAGATTCTGATCATTTAAACTTTTTAAATAATCTTCCTGTGATACATCTTCCGGCTTTTCAGCCATAACCCAAATCTTGAAATATACAGTGGTCTCATTAATGAAAACATTCTTTGCAGCATGACCAGTCGCAACGATCAATTGAATATTCTTGCCGAAATCTGGATACCAAGTTCCAATTTTTGAATCTTTTTCAAAATATTTTCCTGGTGCAACCAGTTTCTGGAATGTACTTTTCAATCGACGACCTAGAACAGGTTTTTTTATTGCGACCTCAAGTCTCAAACTTTCTAATTGTCGTGTCATTTCCCAATCCTTTCTTTAAAGAACAATATTATGAAAACATCGTTTTCATTTCTAGCACATTATATCAACCCCATAGTACATACACAACCCATATTCTCCTTGTGATATCCAACCCTCTTTGTTACAATATCGTTACATTAAGCTGATGTAGCTCAGTTGGTAGAGCAATCCCTTCGTAAGGGAAAGGTCGGTGGTTCGAGGCCACCCATTAGCTTGTTAAATATATATAAACAAATGAAAACACCACAATACACAATAACAAGCCTCATACTCAATTACCTCATTAAATATGAGCTCGCAGTAGCAGACATAAACCACTACCCACTACCAGAAAAATACAAATCAATATTACATGAGAAATACGATGCAGAAGACACAGAAAAGTTGGGAGAACTAGTAGGATATCCATTAGGCTACAACAAATCACTACAAATACAACGAGGACAAGAACCACCATCACAAAGAAAAACCTTAAAAATATTCACAAACTTTAGAAATGTGAGGGATTTCATAAACTCATACGGACCAACCAACGCATTAAAACCATCCATAGAATTAAGTACACACATCAACAAACTCCTGATGAAGAACATAGCAGACGATTGGGATTTAGCCAAATTAAGAGGATTTAGTGAAAAACCAAACGAAATATATGACACATGGTACAAATTTAGAGACTTTTACCCACACGTAGACCCAAGTAGCTACTTCAATGACGTATTCGAATGGGTAAAGAATGGCAAAGACCACAACCACTTCCTCATCAAGTTAGGAATACTTCTTTACGAATTTATGGACAAGGCACCATTCCTCGCAGGTAATCAGATGACCGCAATCCTGACATTAGAAATCTTGGCAAAGAACTATGGATATAACCCAGACAACATATTCCCATACTTCAAAGCATTAGAATATCTAGGCGATGACCTAACCTCTGCATTCAAACTCTCAAAGGGCAAACACGATCTAACCATGTTCCTTGAAGCCTTCCTGTATACCATTTCGTACACAGTCATCGGTGTAGCCAAGGAATACAAGGATGTACATATTAAAAAGGTTAAAAATCAAGGAGCAATTGAGGTATTACTCAATCCAAGACAGATAAAGTTGTTGGATTACATAGCTGTTAACTTTAAGGTAACAAGACATCAATATACCAAAATGATGGGAACATCATTCATGACCTCATACAGAGATTTACAAGATATGGTAGAAAAGGGATATATAAAACCAAAAGGAAAAGGAAGAGGAACATATTACATATATGCGAAAGAATCTCCAGACGGAGGAATACTCCTCGAGGAAATTGCATAAATAGGTCAAAATTGATAACATTACTAACTATGGAATACGACACAATCATAGGTCTAGAAATACATGTCCAGACCAAAACTAAGTCAAAAATGTTCTGCACATGCCCTACTGGATACTTTCAGAAAGAACCAAACTCCCATGTATGCCCAGTATGTATGGCATTACCAGGAGCATTACCAGTACCAAACAAACGAGCCATAGAATTATGCATGCTAATGGGATTAGCTACTAACTGTACCATTGCAAATGAAATATACTTTGACAGAAAACATTACTTCTACCCTGATTTACCCAAGGGATATCAGATTAGCCAGTACAAAAATCCAATCTGCTCAAATGGATCTGTAACATTACCAAATGGATTTGAAGTAAAAATTGAAAGAATCCATCAAGAAGAGGATGTTGCTAAATCTACACACCATTCTTCAACCTCAGAAACTGACTATTCCTTAATTGATTACAACAAATCAGGGGTTCCACTAATTGAAATTGTTACAAAACCATGTCTTAGAACAGCTAAGGATGCAAAAGATTTTGCAACACAGATAAGGCAAATTGCAAGATATCTAAATATCTCTGACGCAGATATGGAGAAAGGACAGATGAGATGTGAACCAAATATCTCCATACAGGAGAAAGGAAGATGGGAAGAAAAGGATGGAATGATATTACCTCTTGGTGATTACAAATTAAATCCTAAGGTAGAAGTTAAGAACATTGGATCCATTACAGCAGTAGAAAAAGCCATTGAATTTGAAGTAGCTAGATTAACTAAAGATTTAGAAGAAGGAAAACCACTCATACAGCAAACAAGAGGTTGGAACGCAAACAAGAATGTTACAGAATTCCAACGATCAAAGGAAACTGCAGATGACTATCGATATATGCCAGAACCAGATATTCCAGTTATTGGGGTCTCTAATGAAGATATTGAAAGAGTTAAATCCGAATTAATTGAATTACCACACGAGAAGATAACTAGATATATGAATGATTGGGATATTTCTCAATATGCTGCAGAAGTAATATCTGCTTCAAGAAAGGATGCTTCCTATTTTGAAAATTTACAAGCCCTACTCTCTGAGAAATTAGAACATAAAATAGCTGCACAAGAAGCTGCTAACTGGTTAATGGGAACTGTATTTGCATTAGAAGGAGACAAAGAGATCGATATGAACGATCTTTCATTACTAATTATGAAATTTAAAGAAGGAAAAATAACCAAAGGTAAAGCTGAGGAGATGTTAAAAGATTGTATTTCTAACAACAAAGATATATCAGATGAATTAGATATGTTTGAGAAGAGTGCATCAGATAACGCTGGAAATATACAAGATATTGTAAAGCAGGTATTAGATAACAATCCCAAGGCTGTTGCTGATTACAAAGGTGGAAAGGAAGCTACAATGGGTTTCTTAGTTGGTCAGGTTATGCAAAAGACTAAAGGTGCATCTAATCCTAATGATGTTAAGAATATATTAATAGAATTACTGAAATGAAAATAGACGTTAAACATACAGCTGAATTGTCTAGAATTACTCTTACTCCTGAAGAGTTAGAGAAGTTTACTCCACAGATGGAAACTATATTAGAATCTGTTAGTGTACTTAAGGATGTAAATACTGATGGTGTTCAACCTATGAAAGCTCATGTTAAGTTCAATGAATTGAGAGAGGATGTTCCTCAGGAATCATTAACACAAGAAGAGGTATTAAGAAATGCTAAACACAAGGAATCTGGATTTGTAAAAGTTTATGGCAAGGTATTTGGAGCCATAGAAGAAAGTTAATCATACAAAAAATATGATAGTAGAAAAAATTTCAAAACAAGATTTAAATGAGGCAATAAATATTGCAAAATCTCTTCCTGAGTGGTTCACTCCTGAAGGCCAAAAGAATATGGCTATTGATTTTGATAACAACAATTTAATTGTAGAAAAAGATGGAGATACTGTAAAAGGCTTTTTATGTTATACAACATACGATGGGAAAATATTACTAATCTGGATGGGTGTAAAACCAGAATTTATGGGAAAAGGAATAGGTACTAATTTGTTGAATTGGTTGACAAACAAAGCAAAAGATTTGGGTATGTACGCGATAGAAGTTGAAACACTTCCTGAGGAAGTAGATTATGAACCATATGCAAAAACACGTGCTTTCTATTACAAAAGCGGATTTAAACAAATTGCCTACAAGAAAGCAACCATTGATGGGTGGGATGATCAGATTGTTTTAGAGAAAAATATTAAATAGTTTTCTTTTTCAATAAACCAGCAGCTATTACTGTAGTAACAGGAACCGCTAGTATCAATCCAATACTTCCTACCAAAGTCCTAACAACCTCTGTAGCCATCATTTCCATATTCAATATCTCTAACGCATCTCGGTTATCACTCACAAACAACAAAAGCAATGGTAATGCAGCACCAGCATAGACCAAAACTAATGTGTTAATCATAGAAGCAATATGATCTTTCCCTACTCTCATTGACCTTAAAAATAGTTCTAAAAATCCCATATCCTTGTTAACATCTGCCAATTCAAAAACAATAGCCGATTGAGAAATGGTAATATCATCTAACACACCCAAAGCACCAATAATGAAACCTGCTAAAAGAATCCCCTTAATATTGAAACTCTCACCTCCCAAGAACATAACCTCTTCAGAAGCATATCCATTTAAATTCGCAAACTCAATAAAGAGATATGACAGCAGTCCCGTTACAACTAGCGCAACAACAGTACCCAATACCGCTACAGTAGTTTTTTTGTTAAATCCGTGTGAAAGGTAAAAGGTAATTGGAATGATTAACAGAGAACCAAGAATAGCTATCAACACTGGATCTTGGCCTTTTAAAATACCTGGGAGAATTAGGGAGAATATTACTACAAAGGAAAGCAACATACCTGCAAATGAATAGATTGCTTTTTTACCTGCAATTATGATTGCTAATACAAGAAAAAGTATGAGTAAAAAATTAAGAGAACTAACTCTCCAATAGTCAGTAATCATAAATACTGGGCCCTCACCCTCAATCTCGTTGTAAGAAACAACTACCTTGTCTCCCTTCTCGTATTCAATATCCTTGTCACTTAGCTCAGAGTTATGAATATATTCAATTGTCTGGTCCTTCAAAGAACCTTCAAATATTTCAATACTGTATTTAGTTGAGCCATCATCAGTCCCAACGTCAACAATCTTACCTTTTAAATATTCTTCTTGGGGCAATGTTTGCGCCAATACCGATGTAAATGAGAAGAGCAAAAGGAAGATTCCAATTATTAATTTTTTCATACGCCATTATACCAAACACAACCTTTTGTAAAAATTACCTATATTTAGTAGAATATCCCTTGTAAGTATATATGCCGAGGTGGCGAAATTGGCAGACGCGCCTGCCTTAGGAGCAGGTGGGAGTAATATCCCTTGCAGGTTCAAGTCCTGTTCTCGGCACTTATTTATAACTAACTAAACATGTTTAAGTCCATCATCAGACCCTTCCAAACCGTGTTGCTTGAAAGAAAGCTATGTGTAGGCTGTACAGATTCATTAGATAATGCGAAAAAATTAGACAATCTATCTAACAATAGATTCATAGTTGAATGTAAATGTAAAAGACGATATGTATTTGATAAAGAACTAAATCAATATCAAAGAGCTACATTTGCAGAAGAACAACAGCTCCTAAGACAGTTAGAAAAGGAAAGACAACATTCTAAGTAAGTGCCTTTCTTGCTTCACAAATACCGATTATTTTGTTAGAATCCATATTGGTTAATTATGCCGCTATCGTCTAGTGGTCTAGGACAACAGGTTTTCATCCTGTAAACCGGGGTTCGATCCCCCGTAGCGGTACTTCCTCATTACAAGATTTTAATATTTTCAATTAGAATCTTTGTCAAACACTCCTAAAAATTGTACAATTTCAAAGTCATAAACAATCTAAATTGTATATCTGCCATAAATGTACGAAGTCGAAGAACAAAAAGTAACAGGAACTGAAAAAGTAGCAACAGCATTTGCATCCATCGGGCAATTCTTACTCTCATTTCTAGAAACAATAGTCGTTGCATTAGTAATCTCCATTGTCCTCTACCTCTTCATAATGACTCCACACGAAGTCATAGGAAGCTCAATGTATCCTACATACAAGGATGGAGAATATCTCATGGCCAATAAAATCACATACAAGTTGTCAGAACCAAAACGAGGAGATGTCATCATCTTTAAATATTCAGATACACAAGACTTCATAAAAAGAGTCATAGGGTTACCAGGGGATCAGGTAATGCTCAAGGATGGGAATATATACATCAATGGAACCAAATTAGATGAATCTGGATATCTCGATGCCTCAGTATATACTAATGGAGGGGAGTATTTGCACGAAGGAGAAACGATTACTGTCCCTGAAGGCCAATATTTTGCATGTGGAGATAATCGTCAACATAGCTCCGATTCAAGATCATTTGGGCCAATTGAAAAAGCTAATATAAAAGGAAAAGCTTGGATTGTATACTTCCCTTTCAGCAATTTTAGAATTGCTCAGCATCAAACATACACAAACCTCTAGACCGCGAGTGTGAAACATGATAAATTAGAAGAAGCATATGAAAACATTCGTTATAGCTAATCAAAAAGGAGGAGTTGGTAAAACAACAACAGCCATGAATCTTGGTGCAAGTCTTGCTCTCAAGAAGAAGAAAGTCCTTCTCATAGACCTCGATCCACAAGCAAACCTTTCATCTGGTTTGGGATTTACACAGCAATTTGATAAAACAAATTGGACCTCTACGGATGAACCACCATACAAGAATATATATGATGTATTAGTAAATAAGACTCCAATATCCACTGTATTTGTTTCAACCTCTACCCCTAACCTCTTCCTAATTCCTTCACACCTAAGCCTTGCTGGTGCAGAGATAGAAATGGTAAACATGCTATCAAGAGAAACATTGCTTAAGAAAGCGCTCTCAACACTAGTCGATGATTTCGATTACGTTATCATTGACTGTCCTCCTTCACTCGGATTACTCACAATTAATGCATTAAGTGCATGTGACAAGCTTCTCATCCCCATACAGTGTGAATACTTCGCTCTAGAGGGCCTAGGATTGCTCTTAGAGACAACAAAGCTCATAAAAGGTATAAACCCTAATCTCACAATTGGAGGCGTCATATTGACCATGTACGACAGTAGAACCAAACTCTCCGAGAGTGTAGTTAACGATGTATTAAGTTTCTTTAAAGATACAGCCTTTAAATCCATAGTACCTCGAAATGTTA
>JAHISI010000053.1 GCA_018818345.1 Patescibacteria group bacterium
GGATACAGAATATTTAGCAAATACCTATGGGGAGTCTTTTACAAAAGAAAGCTTTAGTGAAAGAGATTTCAACAAAGATTTCTATATTGAGAATCCACTTTCTGAGACCCAATTTCGAGGTGTTAGATATGTTGCTTCCATTGCCAAAGGAGAGAGTTCATTTTTACCAATTCAAAATCTTGTAAAACTATACAGTAAAGAAGGGAATATCTGGCAAAAAGAAATAAATGAGAAAGATCTTAGAGAAATAGATAAAGCTACAACACTGATAAAAATATCTACTGATAGTGCAAGACGAGGTGATGCTCCCGTAAATATGTCTAGAGATATTACATTAACCGATGGTTCTAATATCAGTGTAGAATATATTCCATATACAGAAGAAAATACTGATGGAATCTTAAGAGACATGAACCAACATCTTGATATTACCGAATAGATATATTTAAATATTCAACATAATTTTTAATTTCATATATTTATGCCAGAAGATCAAAATCTAGAATCAACTACAGATGAGAGCCAAATTCCAGGTCCTATTATAAATGTAGAATCAGAGCTTACTGATTCCCATGTTAAACTAGACCCATCATTTGGGGACAAGATTGCATTAACACACATTCCAGATACCGTTACTCTGATCGATAGGTATGGAGGTTTATTTGATTCTATAACAGGAGATTCAGGAAGCAAATGGTTCTATGAGAAAAGAGAACCTGGGGAGATTAATCTTAGTAATGAAAGATTTTTAGCTACTAAAAGGGATTTTCCCTTTCCAGAATCAACATACCCCATACATAAACTTGGAGACCTTTACGCTTTGAAATCTAAGGATCGATATTTCAATATATGGGATTTAAACCTCACAGATTCTCCTGATGATAAAAATAAAGAAGCTATCAATAATGGTATAAGGATAATAAAACATTCTGTGGGAAAAGATTCAAGAAACCTATTAAGCACTGATGTAACATTACCTTCTGGGGAAGAAGTAAATATATCCTTAATCTCATACACACTTACTGGGTCATATATATATGATGGGTTAAATGCAAGACACCCTGGTGCAAGAAGATAAATCTTGCAGAATAGGGATTGAGTGGATATAATAGCAATTGTTGATAATCCTCGATAGCTCAATGGTAGAGCAAACGGCTGTTAACCGTTCGGTTGTAGGTTCGAGTCCTACTCGGGGAGCCAGTTATACCTTCAATAGTTGTAATACAATCCCAATCATTTTCTCCTTATCCCTTGTCTTACTCTCCGCTATCAATATTGTTAAGGTAGTTAAAACCTCTGGACTAATCCTCAAGGTATTAAGTATCTTTGCTTTTTGTAAATACCAAAGAAAACTAAATGCTCCTACCCTTTTATTTCCATCAACAAACGGATGATTCTTAATTATTAGATACAACAAATTTGCAGATTTCTCCTCTATCGAGCCATACATCTCTATATTTTCAAATGATTGATAGATACTTCTAACAATCCCTTGGATACTTTCAGGATGTGTTTCCATTGCAAAAAGGTTAGATGCACTTTTCTCTGCGACTAGTTTCTGCTTTAACGTTGAGATATCTTTAGCTAGTTCTTCAGCAGTTATATTGAGCTTTAATAGCGTATTCCCTTTATTGGGCAATATCGACCTATCATAGGCCTCAAGTGATAACCATGTATATGCAAATGTCTTAATTATCTCTAAAACCCCAGAAGAATCAACCATCGTCGTATCTTGAGGTAATATTGCCTTTATATCATTTACAGCATTATTGAAAAGTTCATAATTCTTCTTGATCAACTCTCTGTTTATCGCATATCCATTCAAGATATATTGCTTCAATACACTATTGGACCATTGTCTAAATACTGTAGCTTTTAGAGAATTAACCCTATATCCAACAGAAATAATAACATCTAAATCATAGTACTCTATGTTTCTTCGAATCTTTCTCCCACCCTCTTTTTGAACTGTTGCAAAATTTGCAACAGTTGCCACCTTGTTCAACTCATTCGTTTCAAAGATATTTTTGATGTGCCTTGAAATACCCGATCTATCCGTTGAAAAAAGATCTGCTATCTCCTGTAGATTTGCCCAAATTGTCTCCTTTTGGATATCAGCCTTCAAAGTAATATCTTGATTATTGTATTTGTATATTACAATTGTGGTTTTTGATGCATTAGAAGTCATATCCTATTCTAACTGGCAGATATTAATTTCAGATGAATTCCACTATCCTCTTGCATTCCCATTTCAAATGAGTATATAATCTCCCCATTATGCAAAACATAAGCAATAGACAAATTAATAAGTTCACTCCTAAGCCATCTATGTGTGGTTACGTGCTTCACGCAACACACTATATTGGAGACCTTTCTATTGCATAATTCCTAACCAAATTGTCAGTGAATAGCCTCCAAGTACTGGAGGTTTTTTGTTTTCCCATTAAAAGCTAATCGTATTTGGAAGTTATACACCCACAAATTTAAATATTTGTAGGTATTGTTCATTAATAACCAAATACATATTTTAAAAAGGAGAAACGAAATGAAAAAGATACTTGGTTGGCCGAAGGAGATTTACATATTTTGGATCATGGAATTCATATTGGGTGTAGAGTTAATTGGTCCCCTGCTACTAGTCTTTTTCCAAGGCTGGGGAGGATTGAACCAAACTCAAACACAGTCCCTACAAAGTTGGTTCACCCTATGTATCTTTTTGCTAGAGATACCAACAGGAGTATATGGAGATGTGAAAGGAAAAAAGAAATCAGTATTGATTGGGTATGCATTTACTGCCCTAGGAACATTTGTATATACACTCGTTCCTAATATATGGATATTTGCTCTATCCGAATTCATCTTTGCCTTAGGCATAGCCTTCATATCTGGTTCTGAGGAAGCGTGGATGTACGATATCTCTAAGAAGTATCATTTAGAAGATAGCTTTAGAGAGATAATCGTAACCGCAAGAACACTGAATATGATTGGAATGATCTTAGCCGCAGGAATTAGTATCTGGGTTAGTGGCATACTTCCAGTACAACAGATCTTTAGATTGGGTGTAATTCCAAATCTCATCGCCATTATATTACTTGGTCTGTTTGTACAAGGAACTAATGGTTTTAAAAAGGAATCACTAAAACCAAACTACAAAGATACAATGGTGGAAGCATTTAAGATACTAAACAATAGTCTCAATCTAAGAAAATTGGTTATCTATACTGGTCTCTTAGCTTCCACTAGCTATTTCGTCATATGGCTATACCAAAAGGCACTAATAGTGTTGTCTGTACCCGAAGAAATGCTTGGGGTATACAGAATTGCACTATTAGTTGCTGAGATTGTTGTCATGAGGATAATGATCATACTTCTAAGAAGAGTTAATCTTCAGAAGATGTTCGTTATCATGGCCATAGTAGTAGGTCTAGGGTTCATACTTGGAGGAGTACTGCATAGTATTGCGGGTGTATTCTTCGTATTAGTCTTTGCAGGAGGACTAGGATTACAAGTTAGTAGTCTTACGTCCAAGGAGATTAATATGGAGATACCATGTGAGCAGAGAGCTACTGTGCTTTCTTTTATCGGTATGGCTCGTCGTCTTATGTTAACAGTGTTTAATCCTGTTGTCGGTTTGTTGGTAGATACTAAAGGAGTATTCATAGCATTTACAGTGCTTGGAGTTATATCTCTTTTAGCTATCTTCTTTAAACCGAAGATAATGTCAAAATAGTATTTGGTAAATGAATGAGGGGTGTCCCGATATTTTCTTCGAAAGAAGATATATCGGGCACCCTAAGCAACACGAAAACTTTCCCCGTCATTGACACCCTCCTCCACTAGTTGTACTGTTAGTAATATGGTTA
>JAHISI010000054.1 GCA_018818345.1 Patescibacteria group bacterium
GGTTTTAGATGAGGGTGGTTCTGGCGGGGGTGATGATATTATTGCATCTATTGAAAGAAGCGTTGATCTTAACCAAGACGGAGATTTTGAGGACCGTTTGGATGTGATTAGTTTAAGTCTTGGAGGTTCGGGGAACCCTGATGATGATATGTCATTAGCAATTGATAATGCTGTTGAGTTGGGAGTTGTTGCAGTTGTGGCTGCGGGAAATTCAGGCCCTTCGGAAGAATCAATTGGCAGTCCTGGAACAGCAAGAAAAGCAATAACTGTTGGTGCAATAGACAAGGAAATGGATATGGCTGGTTTTAGTTCTAAAGGCCCTGTGATTTGGGAAGATGTTTCTGGAAATAAAGTCTCGTTAGTGAAGCCAGATGTTGTTGCACCAGGAGTTGAAATTTGTGCTGCCCAGTGGGAAGATGCTTGGGATTGGTTGGAGTGCTTGGACAACGAGCATACTGCAATTTCTGGAACTTCAATGGCTACACCACATGTTGCTGGATTGGCCGCCCTAATCAAACAGAGAAATCCAGGCTATAGTTCTGAAGAAATTAAATCAGTAATTAAAAATACTGCAGAATTGTTGCCAAATTTTGAGAAAGTAACTACTCAAGGACATGGATTAGTTGATACAATGGAATCTGTGTTTTTTGATGAACCCTTAATTGTAAATTTAAACCCTCTTGAGCAAGAGGTTCTTGAGATTGATATTAGCGGGAGGATTGAAGGAGAAAACTTTGAGCATTACGACTTGGCTTATGCGGAAAATATTCCTTTATTAGAATTAAATGAAGCAGATTGGACTTTGGTAACTACGTCTGACGATATTCCCTCTGATGAAACTTTATATGCTAATTTCAATCTCGTAAGTTTTTCTGATGGAAAATATTTGATAAGGTCAAGGGCTTTTGATACATCTGCAAGAATTTTTGAAGATTATGGTTTCTTAGAAGTTAACAAGTTTGATTTTATTGAACCTTTGAATAACGACATAATAAACCCAAAAGACGATGTCTTAATCAGAGTAGAAAATGTCCATGATTTGCCGATTGATAGTTTTGAAGTAGAATACTCTTTTGAAGAAGGGCCTTGGACAAGTGAAGGTGTTGTGGTGGATGTTACAGACTTGGAAGCAACAATTTTAGCTGATACAATAATAGCAAATGGGGAAATAGACGTAAAGGCATCAATTGTTCATGAAGGTTTCAGTGACGAGTTTTTTCTTGAAGAGCTATATGCAGATACAACCCTTAAACAAGGATGGCCACAAAGAATACAATTTGACATATGTAACCACCCATTTTCAGGTGAATTGATATACTTTTGGGCAGGAAGAATTGAACCAGCAGTAGGGGATGTTAATGGCGATGGTGAAGATGAAGTTGTTATATATTCTGGAGGATGCCCTCCGAAGGTTAAGGTATATGCTAATTCTGGTTCACTATTACAAGAAATTAATGTTGGAGAACTTGGTGTTCCAGGCGGAGGATTAACGCACCCTCTTCTTGCTGATTTGGACCATGATGATATAGATGAAATAATAGTTTTTGTGAACGGCAAAATGTCTTGGGAAGGAGAAGACCATATTTTACCAAAAATCCATGCTTTTAACTTTGATGGTTCTGAAGTTGACGGATGGCCAATAGAGTTTGAACTTTGGGGTGCGGGAATCGTTCATACCTTAAGAAGGTTTTCTTTGTCTGCTAAGGATTTGGATTTAGATGGCAGTTTTGAAATTATTGCTAGAGACTATCAGTATGGCTCTTACATAGCTGAACAATTGCTAGTAATTAATGAGGACGGAAATATTCAAAATGAAATCAATCTTCCAGAATCTGGAGTCACTACTTTTGGTGGCAGACCTGCTGTTTCTACTATTGGGAATTTTGATGAAGATCCTGATTTTGAGATAATATTTCTTGATTTTGCAGAAAATGTATCCTCTGTTCCAAATTACAATAATGCTACTCTTGTGATTTATAATCAAGATGGCAGTATTTTAAACGGATTCCCTGTTTATCTACCTGGCCGGCCTAGTGCTCTTCCTGTTGTTGGTGATATAAACAATGACGGTGAGATGGAGATAGTCTTCGGTTTGAGTTATGGCTCAGATACCTACCCAGATGCAAATTATGGAGGTCTTTATGTTATTGATAGAAATGGCAGCATCTTAAGTAACTGGCCCCAGTTTACAGGAGAGATTATTAATTCGGTTGCTCTTGCTGATTTATATGGAAACAATGAGTTAGAGATTGTAGCCGTAAGTTTAATTTTTGATCCGGAAACAGGAGAGCCAGCTGATATGAAGATGTATGTTGTTGACTCCCAAGGAAATTTAATTCATGAATGGTCTGATAGTGATGGAACAAACATATTTCAGTATTATTTCACTTCGATTGGAAGTGTTGACGAAGGGGAAATTGGTTTTATCACATCTACTGACGCTTTAATTGATGACAAATTTGTAGGGAGAGTTATGGGCAAGGACTTACTCGGTAATTCATTGGTAGGGTTTCCAAAATTCACAGAATTTGATACAATTGCTCAGCCACTAATCACAGATATCGATAATAGCAGATTTGTTGAGGTTATTGCAAGTTCTGATAGTGATAAGGATCGTATAAATGGAATAAGTAAACATAGAGCAAGTATGTATGTTTGGGAAACTCAAAGCGAGTTTAACGAAGAGAATCAAGAATGGCCGCAGTATCAACATGATAAATCTCTAACAGGTTGTTACGATTGTATAGATGAACTTCAATGCCCGCCAAACTGGCAATACTTCTCGCAAATTGACAAATGCGTTTTCAACGGTTA
>JAHISI010000055.1 GCA_018818345.1 Patescibacteria group bacterium
TCTATAACCGCTTTCATTTCATCGATCACTAACTCTCCCTCCTTATCCACTACAAACCCTCCAAAGTTGTATCCATCAAACCCTATCTTAGTTAATTCTTCAGCACATTTCTTTCTTAAATCTATGAAATTAGCACCTTGTACAACACAACTCAAAAGCTTACCTGTTTCCTTAGTACCACCATATACATTCTCAAAATGATCCTTACATCGCTTTGCCCATTTGATTGTTCTATCTACAGATATTTCTGCTTCTTCTCTAGTTAAATCTGTACCTCTACAATCGTCTAAGGTTACTAAAATATCAGAATCTATACTCATTTGAATATCAATTGAACTCTCTGGGGTTAGATCATATCTCTCCCCTGTCCAAGGTGAGTAAAAAGTAGCACCATCTTCATGTACTTTGCCCTTCCATTTCCCCGAATGTATTAAAGAAAATACCTGGAAACCGCCAGAATCAGTTAAAACAATTCCCTCCCAATTCATTAACTTCTTTATACCACCCAGTTCTTTCATTCTCTCCGCTCCAGGATTCATTAATAAATGTAACGTGTTGGTAACAATTGCTTCCGTTTTTGTATCCTTAAGTTGCTCAGTCGTCAAAAACCGCACCGCTCCTCTAGTGGCATCAGGCATAAAGACATATTTTTTACCAAAATCTTGTATATTCATAGTTATATTATTAACATGCTATCACCATAGCTTAAGAATTTATAATCATTCTCCAAAGCTTCTTGATATGCTTTTTTAATATTCTCTGTCCCAGCAAATGAAGAAACTAGAAGAATGAGGCTAGAATCTGGCATATGGAAGTTAGTTACTAGGTGATCAACACACTTCCATGTATATCCTGGGTATATGTATAACTGAGTTTCTCCCTCAAACTCCTTAATCAATCCTTCCTCATTACTTACACTCTCTAATGTTCTAGCTACTGTTGTTCCAAATGCCCATACCTTCTTACCTTTTCTTTTAGCTTGATTAATAATCTCAGCTGATTCTGCGGATATAGCTATTTCCTCTTTATGGATATCATGTTCTTCAATATTCTCTTCTCTAATTGGTGCAAATGTTCCCCAGCCTACTTTAAGCTCTACCTTAGCTATTTTAGCGCCTTTTTGCTGTATTTGGGCTAGTATTTCGTCTGTAAGGTTTAAACTCGCTGTAGGGGCCGCTACGGAGCCCAAAAGACGTGCAAATATGGTGTTGTATCTTACATAATCTTCTTTTGTATCAGACCTCTTCATATATGGTGGTATTGGAGTATGTCCAATCTTGTCAAAAATCTTCTCCCCCTCTTCCGCTATTGGTTTGACCAAAAATCCCATTCCACTTCTTTCACTAATTTGTATCTTAATGTTCTCATCTTCCTCTCCTTTTAATATATCTCCCGGTTTTACATATCTTGATCCCTTTATGAGGCAATACCATCTCCCGTCACCTATTCTATTCAAGAAAAGGACTTCCAATCTTCTACCACTTTCAGTTAAAAAGAATGTCCTTCGTTTTTCAACTTTGGTTTCATTCAGGACAACTACATCTCCTGTTTGTATATATTCTGAAATATTGAAGTATTTTTTGTGATCTAAACTTCTGTTCTTTCTGTCTAAAACAAGGAGGTTAGTTGTACCTCTTACCTCGGGTGGGAATTTAGCTATCTTCTCCTCTGGTAAATTGTATATGAATTCTGACATTTTCATCGTCGTATTATATCAATTTTTTGTGGATTAAGTTAAAATTAGTAATATGAGAGATTTAATTAAAGAACCTGTAAAAACGTTATTCCTTGGAACTGGATGGGAGTCAGTTGCAACTTTGAAGGCTCTTGATGAAGATGAACGATTTGATGTTGTTGGGGTTATAACCACGCCTGACAAACTTGTTGGCAGAAAGCAAATCTCTACTCCATCCGAAGTTAAGGAATATGCTTTAGAGAATGGTATCTCTGTATTTCATACAGAGAAGCAACCAGAGTTATATCAAAAGGCTTTAGACAAATCGAAACCAGAGTTAGTGGTATGTAAGGCATTTGGAGAAATAATTCCTAAAGAATTTCTAGAATATCCTAAATACAAGTGTATTAATGTGCATTTCTCTATCCTTCCTAAGTATCGAGGCGCTGTCCCTATACAGAAGGCCATATTGGATGGACAGAAGATGACGGGCATTTCTATTATGCTCATGTCTGATGGCCTAGATGAGGGAGATGTGTTAGATATCTTTGAAGAGGAGATTAGAGAGAATGATACCAA
>JAHISI010000056.1 GCA_018818345.1 Patescibacteria group bacterium
TATCTACTACATTACTTGCACGGAAAAGCTTACCAAATATCTTGTCGTGTTCTTTCTTCGGAATGCCGCAACCTGTATCCTTTACCTCGTAATGAAGGTTACTACCATTCACTTCAACATTAAGTTCAACCTTACCTCCATCCGGCGTATATTTGACCGCATTAGTAAGAAGGTTTTCCAATGCCATGCGCATGAGCCTCTTGTCCAACATTGCCTTAGGGATATTATTTTGAACAGACTTTGTAAACTTGATCTTTTTCTCTTTGGCCTTAGGTTCAACAGCATTAAACACTTCTTCAACAAACTTTTCGATATCCATTGCCGTTCTGTCTGCTTTCATACGACCGAGTTGAATACGAGACACATCCAAAATCATACTTGCTAAATCTGCGAGATTTTCTGCTTCAGGCTGCATAGTCTTAAGATGCTTCTCCTGCTCTTTAGCCATTTTACCAAAATCACCATCCACCATCATTTCCAAGTTCCACTTAAGAGCAGAAATAGGAGTTGCTAACTGATGACTCACAATACTTAAAAGTTCATCTTTTTGTTTGTCCAATTCACGAACTACCTCAACACGTTCTCTGTATATACGCACTAGTATAATTGTAAGAAGTGTTAGAAGAAGAATAAGAAATGAAATGAAAAGCACAAAAGGCAGTAATGTTGCCTGTGTAAGTTTCATATAATCTCCAACCATTACATCAATACCAATAACAGCTATTGCATCACCATTATTATTATAAATAGGAGAATATGCTGCCAAAAGTAATCCCCATTGATCTTCATACATTTCTCTTTCAGCTATCGCTTCATAAAAAGCCTCATCACGCAATACAGGATAATCTGTTACATCATATGGATCCCCTGGCATAGGCAGCTCTTCCTCAGGATCAATAACGCCATTATTATTAAAATCGGCTTCTTCAAAAGAAATTAAAGATTCTGCATCAGCAACAAACTCAAAAGTATTCAGATCATTACTCTTCCTCATAATATATGCAAATCTAATATCTTTATTTACCTCTCGAATGTCCCATAACTGATCAACAATTCTTTTAAATTCTGGCTTTTCAGCATCTTCAATGGTCCACACTTTCTGAATATCATCCGGGTCAAATTGTACCGCTGCTGTGGATACAATTGCAGTCAACCTTTCTCTTAGTCTTTCAGTTAACAGATCCTGCGTGAAACCATAAAGAATATAAGTAATTCCAACGGCCAGTGCTGCACTCACTGCCAACACTCCCATCGGAGTTAGCCATTCTGTAATGATGTTCTTCTTTATTTTCATTTACGAGAATATTATAGCACAAAACTACTTCAGATAACAGACGATCTATATAAATAGAAATATCTAAAAGTGACAAATATTGCCAACAAAGCTAAGAATGACCCAAAAAACCAAAAGTAGAATTGGAACTTGGAATGGATTATTTCTAAGAAATCCGAAACATTTATATCCAATCCTAAAACGGCAACGGCAACCCCTTCTTCATTAAAAATAGGTGTAAATCCCGTTAAAAATGTTCCCCATTGATCTGTTGCAAAATCCTCTACCATTGGTCTTTTTAAGCTTTCTGTTGCAAATAACCGCCCAGTGGCATCATAACTTATCCCTGGAGCCACACCCTCATCCGCCTCATCTATTACTCCGTCTCCATTATAGTCTATGCCATCATTTGGAATGAAATAATTGGAATCTGCATCCACAACCCATTCCCAAACATTTATATTTTCTGTTGGTCGTAGAACATATACATATCCAATATCTGCATTGTCTTTTATCTCATTCAACTTCTCAAAAACCCTCTGATACTCCTCTTTCTCCATATCCTCTGCTTTATGTAATACTTCCAAATCTCTAGCATCAATTTCTGGAGCAGCGGTTGCAGCAATGGACATCAGTCTCTCCCCTACCTGCTCTTTCATAATCCCGAGTGTGTAGCGATACATTCCAAATGTAATCAGCAGAGCCAGTAATGCAATAACAGCCAATGACAACAATACTGCTTTCGTATTTATCAATTGCCATATTTCTTGCAAAAGAGACCTTCTGAATGCAGCGAGCCTAATAAATACAAAAAGGAGGAAGAATCCTAGGAAATAGTAGACTAGAACAAATGTTTGATTTGTGAGCGCTTGAATTTCACTCGCATCAATATCAACTCCCAAAATACCTACCATTTCACCATCTGCACTGAAAATTGGTGCTGCTCCACCTATCCATACGCCCCAAGGATCTTTGTAAGGCTTAGCATCCGCAAACACCGTTTGCCATTCTGTAACCTGTGGAAATGTGCCTTGTTCACTTTGTGCATCATGATCATAAAAGATATGCCCAGGCGCCAACATATCATTGCGTAATTCATCTTCATTCAAATCTTCATCCGATCGAATATCCAATGATTCTGCATCTGCAACGAACTCAAGAAAGAATGGA
>JAHISI010000007.1 GCA_018818345.1 Patescibacteria group bacterium
CAGGTAATTCTTCTGTAACTGGAGTTGATTCCATTGTCTCTTGAATAGTAGGTTTTGTAATTTCTGGAGCATACAAATTTTCTGAAACGTTATCCATATTTACTGGTTGCACAGGTGCTTGGACCTCCGAAATTGTTTCTTCTGGTGCCATAACTGGTTGTTCAACTACAGCTGCAGTTTGTGGTGCCATGATATCTTCATCTTTTTCTTTCTTCTTACTAAGTAATATCCCAACGATACTAATAAGTAAGATAGCGGCACCTCCTATGAGTATATATGGAAGATATGTCATCAACTGGGCTTGTAAAGTTGCAGTATCTGCAGCAAATACCTGTGAAGGATAGACAATCAAAGCAAACAATATGACAACGCTAAGAAGGATTTTTTTCATCGATTGGACAGTTAATTTTATACATATTAAGGCTATCATTCTAAGCTGTGTATTTCAAGGCTTTTTAATGTATATTTTCTATGCAAATATTTGACTTGCTAGGCTTGTATATATACACTCTAGTAAATATATTACTGCTCAAAATGGACTATATTAATGCGGGAATTCCACAAAATAATAGCGTGACGACAGATGATTCAATCGCTGAGGTTTTAGCCTTAAAGAATTCTTTACAAAATTCCAATGCTCCAATTGAACTTAAAAATGATGCCATATCAAGTATTGAAAGATTGGAGAGGATAGCAAGAAAGGGTGTATACAGTGCTGAGTTTGAGAATGTAAACAAATATATACAATGGGTTACTCGTATTCCATGGGGAGTTGTATCTCAAGACAATTTTGATTTGCAGCATGCCAAAGAACTTATGGATTCTACTCACTATGGTATGGATCCAGTTAAGAATGTGATTATGGATTACTTGGCATCTATGCAGTTGGAATCAAGACAGAGTACAGGGGTAACTAATAATACGCCATCACAGCCATTGGGTTCATTGGGTGGAAGAACTCAGGTGGATACTATATCTATTCGACCTAAAACTGTTAAAGCTCCGGTATTTCTTTTTGTTGGTTTACAGGGTGTTGGTAAAACATCCATTGCAAAATCAATAGCTGAAGCTATGGGCAGAAAATTTGCAAGAATATCATTAGGAGCCATAGGGGATGTGAGAACTTTGAGAGGAACTCCAAGATATGCATTAGATCCAGAACCTGGGCAGGTTATAAAGGCATTGGTAAGAAGTGGAACCATGAATCCAGTTATTCTTTTAGATGAAATTGAAAAAGCAAGTGGTAATGCAGGTCTCTTGAATGATGTTATGGCTGCATTGCTTGAGATATTAGATCCAGAACAGAATTCTTCATTTATTGATCATTATATTGATTATCCGGTTGATCTATCAAAAGCGTTTTTCATTTGTACTGCAAACAATTTGGGTGGTCTTTCTGCTGCACTTTTGGATCGTGTAGAAATTATTAGATTTACAAGTTACTCTGATGATGAAAAGGCAGTTATTGCTAAGAAATATATTCTTCCAAGAGTACTCTCAGGATTAAATCTTTCTGAAGAATTTATACGAATAGAGGAAAATGTATGGCCAATGATTATACGACCTGTTGGTTTTGATGCAGGTATTCGTCAATTGGAGAGAAATATTGCAGGAATTGTAAGAGCTGCAGCAAGAAAAATTATCGAAGGTACTCCAGTTCCAATAGTTGTAACCAGTGAGAATATCAGTCAGTATCTTCCTCCAGACCAAGGGCCATTAAGCTAGTATCCTTTAAATGGATTGGCTAATCTCAATGCAGTCATGGCCACGTAAACTTGTGGATTCTTTGAACCTTTTGCAATATTTGCTTTGTAATTGATTCTTCTTTCGGCTTTCTCTAATTGTGCTAAGTCAGAGTTTACTTTGATATCTGGAAGTGCGGACGTAGAGATTGCTTGAGTAACTAAGTAGTTAGACTCCGGTAACATGTTTAAATTGTTTTGACTATTGTTGTTTTGGTCCATTATCAATATAGCTAGAAACTGGTCCCTGTGGAGTAATATGTGTTCTCCCTTTTTGTATGTCTTCTCTTGATTGTACCACCTGACCAGAAACTGTGTTTTGTTTCAATTCATCTAGGAATGATTGTTGGCTTTTTTGCTTTTGTGGATTTAGATCTAACTCTTGTTGTCTTAACCTTGCCTCAAGTTCTTTTTGGTATTGTTTTCTTTCATCTTCAATTTGAACTTGTTCTTCCTTTCGCTTTCCAATTGCTTGTTGAATGACTTGCTGTTGTCTATTCATAGCTGAGACATTATTCATGACCTGTTGATCTGCAGGAGGTTCGAATATTTGTGCCATATCCATTAATGTTCGAGTATCTGTCATTCCTGCATTTGCTTTTTTCTTCTCTAAATCTCTAGGATCTGAAGTGATTAATTCATGCTCTGCCTGACTGGAAATGACCTGAATTCCAACGTGGTTTGCACCAGCGAAGAAGAGGCCTTGTCCTCTGTCGCAACTTAGTAAGAAATTTTTTTCTCCGTCAGAGAGATTGAATACTGTTTGTAGTTTGTCTACTGACGAAGGACTCTGTTTCATCAATATTTGCATAGAAGAGTTGGAAATGATGGCTTTTCCCATGTCGTTTGTAAGGAAGTCAGCAACATCTTGAGTGATAGTTGAGAGTCCAAGGTAATATTTTCTTGCTCTTTTTGCAATTGAATACATGAAGTTTGCTGAATCTGGACTTTGCATCATATACCAAGCTTCATCAACAATGAGCAATCTTTTCTTTTTGTCTTTCCTAATCTTGGTCCAGATGAAATCAAGCATTAAATACATTGCAAGAGGTTTTAATTCTTCTTGAAGATCTCTAATACTGAATACAGTGAATGGATTTTGAATTTCAAAATTACTTTCTTCGTTAAATATACCTGCTGCACTTCCAATGATATATTTTTCCATTCTTCTAGCTAGATCGTGAGCCTCATTCTCCGCCATTCCCTTAAGTACTTTGTAAAGGTCTTCAAGTAGGGGAGGCTTCTTTGTTTGTGTAGTTGGATCAAAAGTAATTCCTTTTTCTCTGTATGTAAGGATTAATGCTTTGTCTAGGATTGATTCTTCGACATTGGTTAATCCGCCAAATATGATTTTGAAGAAGCCATGTAGTGTTAGCAGTTTCATTCTTAATTCGTCATCTCCTTCTTCTGTAACTCCTGACAGTTCAAATGGGTTCATCTTGTTTCCCTTATCCTGAGAGAAGGAAATATATGATCCTCCAACAGCTTTTGAAAGCTCCTCATATTCTTTTTCAGGATCTATGATTATGATTTCTACTCCAAGCATGAGGCTTCTAACGGCTTCGAGTTTTACAAAGTAGCTTTTACCAGCACCGGATTTTGCAAAGACAACAGTATTGGCATTTTCAAGTTGGAATCGATCGAAGATTACTAAACTCTTGTTATGCATATTAATTCCATACATTATTCCCTTGTCCATGGTTAGTTCTGAAGTGACAAATGGGAATGTAGTAGCCAATGAAGTAGTATCCATATTTCTGGTAATGTAGAGCTTGTCCAAACCTAATGGCTGTGTACTTATGAACCCTTGGCTCTGTTGTAATGTCGCTGGTTTCGCAGTTACATTCATAGCTGCAAATGTAGAAGTCACATTTCGGGAATATTTTTCAAGTAGTGCTTTGTTAGGAGCGTATATGGTTATATACATTCCGTAGTGGAAATATTTCTCTGATCCTTCTGCAATGGAATCCTGTAATTGTTGAGCATCAGAAAGTGCGACTTTAAGAGTAGGATCGACCACTTTTCTATCTTCCATTTGTGAGTAGAGTGTAGCTTCCATTTCTCCGATTTTTCGTTTTAACTTTTCTAAAATTGTTTTGGATTCAACTGGATAGTAGAAAGTACTAATTCTTAGAGAATGCTCAAAGTTTACAATGGGTGAGAGCCAGTTTGGACCGACGATTCTTGGATATCCACTAATGAAGAAGGTTTTGAAATAGTAGTCACCCATTTGGAGGTGATTGAAATCAACTTCTATATCTATTGGAGCAACGATATCCTTTATGGACATATCTTTGTCGAGCATAGTAATATCGTCATCTTCTGGTGGAGTATTAGCCGCAATATCTGGTTCTACAGGTTTTCCACTAATTTTTGCAGTTATGTTATCTAATACTTTTAGTAGGGGATTCTTCTTCTTGGATTTCTTAATTTCA
>JAHISI010000057.1 GCA_018818345.1 Patescibacteria group bacterium
AAAGAATGATCATTCTTTAGAGTTATATTCTCCATGAAGGATCTTTTTATATTCCTAAACTTCTTTGGGACTTTGTTTAATTCTTGTGTCTTAGTCATATGTTTGATGGTATAACGATATCATAGAATGAGGGATAGAACAAGATTTATTTGTATTCGATATTGATATTTATGAACCCACTCTGGGGGATACTTAGATAACTTGGGGCTCTCATATTATATATTGCCTTAAAGTCAGCACCCGATATTGTGACAATTCCCCTATTCGTATTAAACGATATTGAGCTTGTGGTTCCACCATGATTTGAGGAGACTGCACTGGATACAGATGTAACAGGGTTAGAAACCAAACTTCTTAGCTCAGAAATACTATAAGGATTTGCCGCTTGCCCCCAGCACTTATACACATCCGTAGATACAATTCTTGGATCACTCTCTGTCTTCCCATTACTAATCCAAAGTAAGTACGCATTTAATATGTCTGTCATTTCAGTATTTGTAAGCCATGGAGCATGACCACAGTCACTTCCAGTAGTAGCATATCCTTTTCTAAACCAAGTCTTGTAGAACCAACTTACTCCAGAAATGCTCTCCCAAGCATCACCAGTCCAATTGGTATAGTCTCCTTTTTTAGTAGTTGTGTCCCAACCGACATTATTCCCCCATCCTCCATGTACTGCAGCATACTGAGTAGAAAAGACTTTTCCTGCGGTATCTGTTAATACAATTCCTCGCGTTGCGCTAACTGCATCTGCCCAGGCACCCGTTTTCTTTGTTGTTCCAATAACCTGGCAGGATTCAGTTGTACATATTGAAGAACGTCCATTGTTTGTATAGTTGATTGCAAAAGTTCGAGCAATGATTGCCTGTGCTTTTAATGCCTGCATACTCCAGCTTTCAGGCATTTCGTTAAGTCTTAAAAGATAATCATCTTCAAAATTCATTGTCCCATATGTAGTTGTGGTGATTTTTGTCATAATTGCTTCGCTTGCACCTGTCGATTTATTTATCACACTACCAGTTCTAAAGACCTTCCCTGGGAAGTAAGCTGCCAATATTTGTTGGTATGTTTGCCCCGCCTCTGCCCTAGCTCTCGCTCCCCATTGGCTCATACCATTCCTATGAGTATATGCTCCAAACGCGAATACTGAAAATGCTCCCGAAGGTGCGTTACTTCTGAAATATACAAGTGAAGACGCCGGATCTGAAGAACTGTTTGGAACACTACTGGCATCAATAACCGTACCTCCAGATTTCGCAATTGTAAGGAATTGCTGAAGCTGAGAGATCTCCTTAGTCAAACTCCCAATCTGAGAGCTAAGGCTGCTCTTACTACTGTATTGGCTGCTCAATTCTCTTTGTAATTTGGCTTTCTCTGCAGCCAAAAGTGAGTATGAATCATCCATATCTTTTTTCTGTGCATCTAACTCTGTTTTCTGAGTTTCTAATTCGGCCTTACTTTCGGCCAAACTACTAAATTCTCCGTTGATCTTCTCTACATCGGTTTTCAGCATGGAAAGAGTATTTTTCTTTATGAAAAATTCCTTAACTAAATCGTCCCAACTGTCTCCAGAGAGAAAGAATGTAGCTATTCTATACCTAGATTGCATATATAAATCTCCAGAGATAACATCCATTTCTGTCTTCTTTGATTCCAACAGCTCCTGTTTCTCTTCTATCTCCTTTATTTTTGTGTTTAACGCCCCCTCTGTTTCAGATATATTCTTATTTAATTTGTCTATTTCCGCATTGATTAAGGCTATCTTCTGGCTTACCGTATTATTACTTCCACTAATTTCTTTTATCTTAGCTTCAACACTTGAAAGTGTCGTTTTTTTGTCCAAGAGCTCTTGATTTTTTGCATCTATCTGTTGTTGAAGATCAGAAGCTTCATCTGAATATATTGGGTGGGTAAACAAAGAAAAGGTATATATACTTAATACTGCTACAAAAAGAAGTTGTAACAAAATTCGGGGCTTTTTGACCATACCCAATTATACACTATCTTGAAATGAAAATTTCTATGCTAAGAATTTTGTAACTGTGGAAATAATAAGGGCGGCAATTAGTACAAATACAAGGCCAATTATAGCCCAGGTTAGGGTCCCTTGCGCTTGCTGTATCTTAGCAGGATCTCCTGCTGATGCAATCCATGTATATCCACCTATTATTATGAATACTACGCAGACTATGCCTGCAATTGGGAATATTAATTTCATCACATTATCAAGAATCCCATCAATCCCTTCTCCAAGTGTTGGAGGTTCAACAGTTCCACCTGAACCACCCGCACCGCCATCATCTGTACGAGCAGCAAAAACTGGAGATGCTAAAAACAATGTAAGGAGTGAGAAAAATATTTTATTAATTATTTTCATTATGCTGCTAATATTGTATTAATAACAAATTTTATAACTGTTGGGGCTATAAATACAAGTACCAACCCTACTAACGAATATATCAATGAACTTGTAGCCGCTTTTATCTTCTTGTCATCTCCAAAGGAGAGCATATATCTAAATCCTGATAGTATCAAAGACACTACTGCTACTACAGCAGAGATAGTAATTGCGTAATTAATTACGAAATACAAGAAATCCTGTAGATTTTCAAAGCTAGTACCATTTAAAAGATCAAGGTCGACCATCATATCTTTTGAAGATTTAAGTTCAGAGATTACAAAGTAGAAACTACTTTATAATGTTCTTGATTACAAATTGTACTAATATGACTGCAATAAAACAGACAACTAGTCCAACTATTGCAAATGTAAGAGTTTTTGTTGCACTCTCAACTTTGTTCTCATCTCCAGCTGCTGTGATATATTTGTAACCACTTACGATTAATATAACTACACACAATAGAGCTGCGATACCGATTGCCCAGTTAATAACACCGTAAATCAATGTCATTAAATCACCTTG
>JAHISI010000058.1 GCA_018818345.1 Patescibacteria group bacterium
TGGATATTAGGAGCGATAGCCCCAGCTATTTTTAAAAGTGTTGCAATATTTCTCTCTCTACTCATAACTTCATTGTTAACCGGAGGAAGCATATTAGTATCTGCAATTGTTAAATGGTATTACAATGTCGATATGATTACTGACCAAAGAGTAGTAGACTTGGATTTTCCAAATATAATGGCACATACCATGTCTGAGACGCAATTGGAACATATTGAAGATATTACCCAAAAACAGTTAGGACTGCTTGGAAGTATCTTTGATGTAGGCACTGTCTATGTACAAACCGCAGGCTCTTCTCAAAACATCGAATTTACAAACATTCCAAGGCCAAGGGATGTGCAAGAAATATTGTCCGACCTATTAGAATCTAAAGAGAAAGGAGAAATATAATGAATAACGACGTAAATACAATGTTAGACAACTTAGGGAAAAACCCGTTTAGTGGGCTTTCAATCAATATCACGGGGCTTTTAAAATTTCCTTTGGTAATAATTTTGTTTGGAAATGTCCTTTTTGCTGCACTATTATTTTTGAGATCCAGAATACTCGCTGATACATTTGAATCTTCCAGTATTGGAATAATCAAAACCATAATCACTATATACCTCATCGCAACAATAATAGGTAGCATCATCGCTGTACTATTTCTTTTAGTTGGATAACTATGAAAATTACTGCTCAACAGTTCATCTCGAACAATAGGGAGAAAGGTACTTTTGTTACCATCTTAAAACACTATTCAGAAAATTCTACAAAAAAAACAGAGAAAGAAGGAGATATATATTGTCTTCTTTCACTCTTTGGGAATACATCTCTGCCTGCGGAGAGAGTCAGCAAATTTGTATGGGATGGTATTTTGGACGGATACATATACTCAATGAGTAAGAGTACAAACGAATCTCTAAAAGATGGCATTACAGAAGGTGTTAAGAAGCTCAAGAGTCTAATGAAAAATGATAAATCTTTAGAAGATTTGGGCATTAATGTTAATTTTGTTCTAGTAGTTCAACGAAAAGAAGGTTTGTATATTGGTAACCTTGGAGAAAATGAAGTCTTTGTCTTTAAAGAGGGAAAGTTTATTAATATTACTGAAATATTGGGGAAGAGCAAGGCAAGCACAGCAGGTGTAGCTTTACAGGAAGGGGATATCTTAATTGCATCTACCATGGGTGTAATATCAAGAACTTTAGCCGAATTAGAACAACATTCTAAGCCAGAACTGGTTATTAACGAACTTAGGGAGATAGGGAAGACATTACAAGGAAATCAAGGCTTAGTATTTTTTGCATATGAAGATGAAAATCAGACACAAATCAAACCAATACAGACGATAAAGCCGCTAATATCTGCTTCTAAAGAAGAACCAATCAAAGCCAATAAAGAAATAAATGTAGTTGAGGATAAGGGAGTATCTTCGAATAAACCAGGTATTCAACTACCAATAATCAATCCTGATTTAGGTTGGATTAATAAATATTGGGCAAAGATTAAACCTACATTAAAAGCAATTAAAGATGCAATTGTAAGAGGTGTGATTCGAATTATTGTTGGTATTAAGTCATTTACTAGTAAGCTATCTGTCAAATTTAAAGAGCTATATGGAAACAAGAAATGGTTTAAGAAAGCAGCCTCACAACTCTCAACAGTGAAGATAAATAGACCCAATTTTTCAGGCAAAGGAATGCGAATTGATGGTTATAAGACAAGAGATGTGAGAGCAAAAAGGATTAGGCTTGTACTTCTGGTGGTTACCGTAATTGTAATTTTGGCACTAGGAATCAATTTCACTATCAAGACCCGAAGGGCAAGTATTGTTCATAATGAGGCTACAAAGATATTTACAAGTGTGGAAACGTTGGTAAAGAAAGCCGAGAACAGCTCAACTTCAGACAAGGAATCTTCAGAACTTGCAATATTTCAAGCAAAAAATGCTCTTAAAGAATTGCCAGAAGAAATATCAGAGAAGGATACAGCATTAAGACAGGGCTTTGACACTAGAATTTTAACAATAGAGGATTCTTTGTATAAAAGGATTGGACTTACAGATAGTGATGGAAAGTTATCTACTTTCATAGATACGCGATTATCATTGGGAGAAAACTCTAATCCTACGGATATTGAAATATATTCTGATGATTCAGGGAATGAATATCTTATGGTTACAGACAAGGGGCTCAACTCAGTATTTAGGGTCTCTCTTTATGATAAAACATCACAAAGATTGATAGATACAGAGGGGTTATTAAAAGATCCAGAATATGTATCAATGGGAAATAGCGGGGTATTTGTATTTGATAATAAGACCGGAGTATTAAAGGCTTCATATGATAAAGATAAGTGGTTTGGATCATTTGTAGCACTTTCGGGTTTAGCAAGAGAAAATATCAAGGCAAAGAATATTAGTGAGTTTATTATCCTTGCAGAATCAGACAACGTGTATTTGTTGGATCAAGATGATGATTCAGTTTTGAAATCTGTATTCTCATATGAAAATAGATATGGTTTGTACTACAAGTACATAACTAACGAGAAATTCGCAAATGCAACTGATATTCTTGCAGATTTGAGTGTATATGTTTTAACTAAGGATGCTCCACAACTAATTAGGTATAGCTATGACTATAATGAACAGAAACAAAATGAAAATCCTCTAACAATAAGTGGAGTAGATGGTGATTTAGGAGAATTAACTAAAGGGTTTACAAGAAGTAGTCTAGATGATGGGTTGTTTGTATTTGACCAAACCTTGAAGCGATTTATTATGTTTGAAAAACCTCAAGAAGCAGGGGAGGATATATTGCACCCAAATGAGGTTGTACTTAAAAAACAGTATGTCTACAGAGGCTCAAAGGGAGAAGTTTGGGGAAGTGTTAAAGATTTTGTTGTAGACTCTTCAAATTCCACAATGTATATACTGGATGGGTCTGTAATATGGAAGGTCATGTTATAATAGCCTTATGAAAATTGTTAATAAAAAAGCATCTTTTAACTATGAAATATTAGAATCTCTGGAAGCAGGGGTAGTATTAACGGGTGCTGAAGTAAAATCTATTAAATCTGGTAGAGCTAATATTGGGGACGCTTATGTTAAGGTTATTGGTAATGAATTGTGGCTAGTTAATGCCAATATCCCTCAATATCAATTTGCATCTGATAAGAACTATGACCCTGCACGATCGAAGAAATTGTTGATTAATAGGGATCAATTGAACAAATTAGAGAGTAAAATGAAGCAGGGAAACCTTACATTGATCCCTGTAAGTTTGTATACTGTTAGAGGTATGATCAAGGTAGAGGTTGGGTTAGCTAAGGGTAGGAAGTATCATGAAAAGAAGGATAGACAGAAGGAAAGAGATCTGGATCGAGAGTTACATATTGAAAATAGAAAGTATGTGATATAATATTATAGGACTATGAACAACATGACTACACCTACAATTGAACAATACAATGGACAGCCAGTAAATGCAGAAATAAGTGCTATACCTGCTGATTTACTTCCTTCAACAAGGGAGATTGAAAATGCGCCTGCTGTTCCAAATGTGGAAATTGGAAATTCCGAAACAAATTCAAGTGTATCTCCAGAAGCTCCATTAGAGGACAATACGACCAATATGGGTCGAGACGATATCCCAAAAGCTGAAATCAAGATTCTTGGAACCAATATTCCTGTTAGCGCGGGGTTTATTCCTCTTGAAGGCACCGGCGATTTTAGAATTGATCAGGTAAGAAAGAAAATGGCTGGACTAGGAATAGTAGATTAATCCTCTTTGATATATATACCCCTGTGTGATATTCTTTATGCATAAGATTGTCATACTGCCATTATGAATTCGAATGAATTCACATACTCACAAGTAATAGGTCCAGTACCCAGTAAAAGTGATACTAAAATAGAAACTGGCTCTAATGTAACATACCCCAAAGATACATATACCGACCTCTATGGCTCTAAAACTGTTGATATCCCATGGGGATGGATCATATTCGTACTTGCTTTAATAGGGGCCTGTGTAGGAGCATATTTCTTTGTTAAGAAGAAACTAGTACACAAAGATAGGAATGAAAAAGCAAATGAAGGAGTATTAATGGAAGTGAGAGTAACTAGAGACAATGAGATAGAAATAGGGGTTGCAGAACAAATGTTTGCGAATATATGTGGTATCGGAGGAAAAGGAGATGGATTAGCTGAACATTTTACAGTAGGAAATACGGTTAGTTTCGAAATGGTAGGATTACCAGGAGAAATACGATTCTTTGTACATTGTCCTAGAAAGCTTGCAGACTTAGTAGAAAAACAGATATTGGGATCATATCAAGATGCGGATGTTAGCATAGTAAATGAATACAATATCTTTGCACCACATACAAAATCAGCATATGCAAGATTAATACTGGCTGAAGATTCGTATGCTCCTCTACGTGTGGCTGAGAACTTCGCAGGAGATCCTTTAGCTAATGTGCTTAGTACATTGAGTAAGATATCAGACAATGAGGGAGTTGTTGTTCAATTAATAGTAACTCCTACAGATTCTAAATGGCAAAAGAATGGTGCTAAGTTTGTACAAAAAGTAGAAAGTAACAACTCTGATCCTGAGAAGAAAAAGATTAGTATCTCTCAAGAGAAACTACAAGGGATTGGAAAGAAGATTGCGAAACCCGGTTTAATGGGCGAGGTACGTATCATTACAAGTGCTCCTGAAGAAGGTATTGCTAAGATGCATATGGATAATATCATTGGTGCATTTGATCAATACAATAATCCAGGGATTAACAAACTAAAGAAGGTAAAAGTGGAGAAGAAGGATGAGAAGAAGTTCATATATGATGTGGTGTATAGACGAGCTCCAGAATATCCCGAGTCGGTCTTCAATGTAGAGGAGTTGGCAGCTTTGTATCATTTCCCAAACAAGAATGTTTCTACTCCTAATATCCATTGGTTGCTTTCTAGGGAACTGATTGCAGATAATTCTATTAGCTCGGATATTAAATCAAAGGATACAATATGGATAGGGAACAACTACTTTAGAGGGAAGAAGAAGATTGTTTGTTACAACAGGGATGATAGAAGAAGGCATTCGTATATACTAGGGCAGACGGGTACCGGTAAATCTTGGCTTATGAAGCGAATGATATTACAAGATATCTACAATGGAGATGGTGTATGTTTCATTGATCCTCATGGTCAAACTGCAGAAGAGATCCTAGAATTGATTCCACCTGAAAGAGCAGAGGATGTAATATATTTTGATGCCGGGGATTTCGAAAGGCCATTTGGTCTTAATATCATGGAGTTCTACAATGAACAGCATAAGCACCAGATCGTTAATAGCTTCATTGCTTTGCTCATAAGGCTCTTTGACCCTCATAACCAAGGTTATGTAGGCCCAGCTATGCAACAGGCGGTTAGAAACTCTATGCTAACAGCTATGTCTAAAGAGGGTTCTACATTGATAGAGGTGGTTAGAATGTTACAAGATGAGGAATGGGTAATGAGCTATTGGTTACCTCAGGTTAAGGATGAATTAGTAAGAAGGTATTGGACTGATCAGGTAGCTAAAACAGACAAGAAGACGAAGTCTGAGTCTTTAACCTACTTTATCTCAAAGTTCGATAAATTTACTACCAACTTAGCTGTAAGGAATATTATTGGCCAATCTAAATCGTCTTTCGATTTTAGAGATGTTATGGATAACCAGAAGATTTTGATTATAAATCTCTCTAAAGGTTCTTTGGGTGATGACAATATGTCTTTCATTGGATTACTTTTAGTACAGAAGATGTTAGCAGCGGCCTTAAGTAGGGAGAATATTCCCGAGGATCAGAGAAAGGATTTCTTCTTCTATGCTGATGAGTTTCAGAATTTTGCGACTGAGGAATTTTCTTCTATCTTGTCTGAGGCTAGAAAGTACAGATTGGATTTAACCATAGCTCACCAATATATTGGGCAGTTACCTGAGGATATTAGGAATGCTGTATTTGGGAATGTGGGGTCTTTGTTCATTACTAGATGTAGTGCAGAGGATGCTAAGTTCTTAGAGACGCAGTTTGAGCCATATATTAAGGCTGGGGATATGGTTAATCAGGGTTCTGGGCATTGGTATGTTAAATTGCTTAACAATGGGTTGTATCCTGCTCCGTTCTCTTTGGATTCTTTGTATGGGAAGAGGTTCCCTGATAGTGGGTTTGATTTGCCAGAGCATAAAGAGGTTTCTGATATTATTAAGAATTATTCTAGAGCTAAGTATGGTAGGGATGTGGCTGTGATTAACGAGGATATTAAGATTAGGTCACAATTAGATAGGAAGCCAGATCCTGCTCAATCCAATTCTCCTTTCCCACCAATGGGTTTCTAACACTCCTTCCCCAAAAGGTCTGACCTAGGTCTATCCTTAAAAATCATTAGGCCTACATATCTCGGTATCATACATATATTTAATATCCAGCAAGTATGGATAAATAGAAAAGTATCTATAACTAGGTGGTATTAGATTATTAAATTGATCCACAAAACCAGTAAGGCCAATTGGAAATGCTCTCTCATGTGGAAAAGGTCTGACCTAGGTCTATCCTTTTGCATAGGTGTCTTCTAAAATAGTCCTTATTTTGATAGAATAGGCTACTTTACATGGGAGTATAGCTCAGTTGGTAGAGCGCGGTTCTTATAAAGCCGTGGTCGATGGTCCGATTCCATCTACTCCCATATTCATATTTTCCATGGATGCGTTAATAGAAGACTTATTTCTAAGCTATATACTTATATCGATAGGAAATTATAACTCCTTGAGATTCTTCTGATCTTCTTTTTGCATCTTAACAAGGTTAAGATACTTCTCAGTAGTAGAAAGTCTCTTGTGTCCAACCAACTTAGAAACAACTACTAAGCTAACACCATTAGCTAAGTGATGAGCAATAAAGGTATTTCTTAAATCATTAACCTTTGCATTCTTAATACCACCTCTTTCAAAAGCCTTATCTATTGCTGTTCTAATATTTCTTACTAACAAAGGTCTCCCATTCTTAGTAACAAACAATGTATCATCTTCGGTTTCAGGTCTAACTTCAAGATAATCATCAATAGCCTTTTTAGCAGATTTATTTAAAGGAACCTTTCTAAATGGGTGACTACCAGCGGCTTTAATGTAGAGGTAATCAATCTTTCCATCCTTAGATTTTCTAATATCTTCCAATGCTAATGCTGCTAATTCGCCAATTCTAATACCTGTTTGAAGTAAAACTTCAACGATGGAGTAGAGTCTAATATCAATTCTACTAACATCTCTTAAGGCTCTGTATTCCATTTCAGTTAAAACTCTAGGAGGTTTAGTCTCAAACTTTGGGTGAGACAATTTCTCTGAAGGATTATCAGAAATGATTGAATTATCAATGAGGTATCTGTAAAAAGTCCTAGTACTATTAATCTTTCTAGAAATACTCTTTGGAGTATAGTTGTTATCTTGTAATGATTGCTTGTACTTTTCTAAATCCTCAATGCTTGTATCTTCGATTGTTGTGCATCCTTCTTTAGAGAA
>JAHISI010000059.1 GCA_018818345.1 Patescibacteria group bacterium
CCTCAAACCTCTTATCATGCTCCTCCAGTTTCTTATCTATAGCCTCAAACCTCTTATCATGCTCCTCCAGTTTCTTATCTATAGCCTCAAACCTCTTATCATGCTCCTCCAGTTTCTTTTCTATAGCCTCAAATCGTTTATCATGATCTATTAATTTTTGCTCCACTGCGTCCAGCCTCAGTTCAATATGGTCAAACTTAGGCTGTAACAATTCTTCAATTTTCTTTAAGTCTTCTTTTGTTAACATAGATATATTGTAAATGTTAGATCTTACAAAATCCTTACAATTTTAAACTCCTTTACATCACCTTTCTCAACTAAGGCTGTAATCTCTTGAAACTGCTGATCATATGTTAACCCAATTGGATACTTGATTTTGTTCTTCTCCAGCTGCTTAATGAGATGCTCCAATTTAACATTCATCTTTTCCATGTTAAGAGCCATTTTGTTAATATCCATTACGTTGATATTCATAATATTCCTCCTAACAATTTATATATATTCTAAGTATACCTGTTTGGAAATATAGTTCATGACCTAAAATATGATATCCACACCTTGTAATATTTTTAGGATATAATGGTGGAATGAAAACAGTATTTGTTTCAATAATAGCCTTTTTAGCAACCACACTGAGGGTCTCACCTGATTCTGGACAGCTAATGCAAGTTGATTATGAAAATCAAAGAACACTAACAGTTAATCAACAGATGGTTGAGTACACACAAGATGCTTGGATTAAGCCATCTGTAGTGCCTTCCTCTAGCTCTGCGAGATGGTGGACTTATCCTACCGATATTAAGACAGCCACAAGAAATGGGAATGATCTATTAGTATTAGTAAACAAAGAATACAAATTACCGCAATCATATGCTCCTTCTGATTTGGTATTAGCAAGTAATTCTGGCATTAGGAGAGGAAGTAGCTATTACCTCAGGAGTATTTTGATTAATGATTTAAAAAACTTAGTTAATGCTTCTAAGGCTGATTCTATTGATTTAAGTATTGTATCTGCATATCGTTCTTACAATACACAGGTTGCTACATATAACTATTGGGTGAGTATAAACGGAATAGATGGAGCAGATAAAATATCAGCACGAGCAGGGCATAGTCAGCATCAATTAGGTACAGCCGTAGACTTCAGTAGTAGTGAAGTATCTGATGGTTTAGGTGGGAGCTTCTATACCACTAAAGCTGCAGCCTGGTTAGCTTCTAACGCATGGAAGTATGGTTTTGTGATTAGTTATCCAAGTGGATATGAAAGCACCACAGGATATAGCTATGAGAGTTGGCATTACAGATATATTGGGGTAGCTAATGCACAAGAGATGCATGACATGGGGATGATATTAGAGGTATATTTAGAAAACAAGAATTAATAGTTCTAATTTATGTATAATGAATAATTATGAAGAAGAACAACATTCTCAAATGGATTATTAATGGATATACAATCGCTGGCTTTACCTGTTTATTAATTGCACTTGGCTTTGTGCTAACTCCAGTTGTACCATACATTGCATATAGGATAAATCCTGCGGAAACCACAAATGAAGTAACCAAAATATCGGGGACATTATCTGATGAAATTGATAATTCCTCCTCTTCAACTAGTAAGTACCTCCCACCTTTAGACTTAACTCTTCCTAAAGAACCATACGTTTTAATACCCACAATTAATGTTTCCTCGCCAATATCCATAGATACAGACTATACCAAAGCACTTAGAGATGGGACTTGGATGGTTCCTGACTACGGTACTCCCGAGAATGGCCTAGTACCTATAATAGTTGCCGCACATAGATTTGGATATATTAACTGGGATAATGAGACTCGACAAAGAGTATCATATTACAATCTTCCCCAGACAAAGATCGGAGACCGAGTAGAAATCGTATGGGGACAGCGTAAATACATATATGAGATATATGGAAAGGCGGAAGGTTCAAGGATTACAGATTACTCAGGAGACCTTATTTTGTACACATGTAAGTACTTCAACTCTCCGATTAGGATATTTAGATACGCGAGGTTGGTCACCCCATAGTATTTACAATATGGGCCATAACTGATATAATTCTCATTGTTAAGTTAAGTTGCCCTTAAAAAATGAGAAAACTTTTATCAGTTTTGTCCGCAGTAGTTATTCTCTCAATTTCGAATATATCAATGGTATTTGCTGATGGAAATCCATACGGGCCATATAACCCATATACACCTCACACTCCTGTAGATACAGGTTTTGAGGATGTAAAGATTTTCTACATCATTGCAGGTATTGTTTTTGTATTAGGAATGGGATTCCTAACTACAGCTAAAATCTTGAAGAACAAGCTTTCCTTACAAAAGTAAGGGAAGCCCCTTCAAGGGGTTACGCATTTTCAATTAATTACTATTTAAATCGATGAAACTATCCTTAATAGTTCCAACATACAAAAAAGAAGACATCGTTTTGGATCAATTAGAAAGATTGTACGGATATCTTTCTAGAAAAAATCCAGATTTCGAACTCATCTATGTAATTGATGGGTATGTTGATAATACTAAGGATATTCTTAAAAGATATATCGTTGAAAATAGATTACAAAAGGTTAAGGTCATAGGATACTCTGTAAACAAGGGTAAGGGCTATGCCGTTAGATATGGTATGAAGAGAGCTACTGGTGACGTAGTAGGCTTCACAGACGCTGATATGGATATCCAGATCAGAACCTTAGGATATGCTTTGAACGAAATTAAAAAAGAAAATGTTCAGGTTGTAATACCTTCCAAATTTCATACTGATTCTAATGTACAGATGTCTCCTAAGAGAGTGTTACTTTCCAATGGTTTAATCTTTTTAAACAAGATGTTACTTACATTACCAGAAAATATTTCTGATATTGGTTGTGGTTTGAAACTTTTCAAGAAGGATATTGTAAAAGCTATATTGCCTAACTTACATATTAATAGATTTGCATTAGACTCAGATATATTAAATGAAGTTGGGAAGTTAGGTTGTACTGTTGTAGAAATCCCATTCTTCCTTAACAAGAATAGGAGTGATAGTACATCTACAAATATAAAGGAGATGATAAATATGCTTAGAGATATTACTAGAATATCTCTTAAGAACAGAGATATCTTTGGTGCGTTCAGCAAGGCCCAGAAGGCTTATAGTTCTAGATAAGTCTGTATAAACAAACTCGCTCATTAAAAACTTAATACGCTTGATAAGAGTAGGGGATATTTACAAACTAACCAACCTATAGTATAATATACATATAGTTAAAGACTGCTCTTTAATAAATAAACAAAAAAGTTTCCCACAAGAAATGTGTGCGTATGAGGATTCATATATAGAGATATTATCTTTGATATGAGTTCTTATTTATTAAGTACTCAGAACCTTAAAAATGTTTGACTATATGTCAAACTAAAAGCACGATGTGGATAAGAATGTATATCTTAGTATATATAATTCTTAGAGAGAATAATCGTAGTGTATTTTCATTAATATACTCCTTGTTATTCACTTCTCACATTAATTACATAATATATATTGTGTGATGAATGTGGGAAGTGGAGGAGATCTATCGTTTGTTTTTAATCAAAATTAAAACTTTCAGGAAGATTAAAAAAAGGAGAAATAAAATGAGAAAAGTTATCGGAACTATCGTATTGGTTGCTCTTGGTATTTGTGTCGGATTTATGGCGTTTGCCATGATTTGGAACAATGGGGTTATCCCGCTTACCAAGCATGTCATCGTACCAGCATGGAATGTCACCAAATTGGTTGACAAACCTGTAGCTACAAATGAAGAAGTGCAACCCGCAAGCAATACGCTCAGCAACGAAAGTAATGGAAATGATGTGACAACCACTATTGTCGTCACTAAACCAGAAATAATTCCCGTCTCAAACGGAAGTTCACTGGATTCATTTCCCGGCACTACAGCGTATCAAGTCGTAATGAACTTCAAAGATGGCTCGACCCTTACAAAAGGATTTATGACAGATTTGGATCTTCAAGACGACAAAGAGACGTGGACCAGAATCCAGCTTGTTGGTATTTCCGACTTGGTGGTTTCAAACTCCGCCCCGTTGTTGTTCTTTTACAACGGATATGTATTTCCAATTGCTGGTGGACAAGATCAATCTCTTGGAGAGATCTGGGAAACCGCAATGAGCAACGATATCAAGTACGATGCCGGATTTTCTATTCGCCAATTAGCGAACGGATGTCGAGAACTCAGTTCAACATGGACTGACACCAACGGCGTTGAACAGATGCAAGCACAAACTGCAGTAAATGCAGACCTGGCCTCTTGGCTGGAACAATATTGTGATGCAACTGAAATTGCACAATGGAAAGCCGATCGAGCAACCCTCGGGATGCCCGAATCACTTTTCACTAAATAATAATGAACCCCAGGGTTCATTATGAAAACCACACGAATTTGGATTAGACTTCGGTCTCCTCCTCTCTCCCACATCGTGCTTGGTTTTCTTTTAAATATATTTTTAATATATCTAAAAGAGAACTATTACAATTGAATATGATATTTAGATAAAAGAACAGGGTAAAACCTGTTCTTTTTTGTTATTTAAACAACTTCCTCACCAATTCAAACATACCCATGAATACTTTAGGAGGAAATACACTAAGTACATATACACCTAATGTCTCTATCTTCCATTTAATATATTGTCCTACAGTGGGTTTAATTCCTAATTCCTTTATAGCCCAATTTCTTACCTCATTAGTCTTTTTAAAATGGTCCACCATCTTAGACTGAGATTCAGTATTAAAAGTCATACGATATTTAAGTACAGTATCAGGCAAGTTATGGTATTCTCCTTTCTGACTAAGCAAGAAGAAGAATTTAACATCTTCCACCTTCCACATATTTTCAGGATACAAGCCTACAGATTCAACGGCTGACTTTCGCATGGTAACCGCAGGATGAGCAAAAGGTTGGAAAAGGAACATATTCTTTTTGATATCCTTATCCTCAACTGCATACTCTCTATGACCCGTTATATTACTCTCTGCATCGATGATATCTATCTGCCCACCTACAGCAACACAATTGGGGTTACTTTCTAAATATTCGATTTGCTTTTCTAATCGAGTAGGGTACATAACATCATCAGCATCCATACGAGCTATATATTCTCCTTGGGACTGCCTAATCCCAATGTTTATGACGTTTCCCAAACCATTTTGCTTTGATACTGATATGGCTTTTATACGGTTATCCTTTTTTTCATATTCCTTAAGAATATCTAATGTGCTATCTGTACTCTCATCATCAACCACTATTATCTCTAGAATAGAGTAGGTCTGATTAATACAGCTATCTAGAGCTTCTTTGATATATTTTTCACCATTGTGTACTGGTATGACTACTGAAACCAGAGGATTATTATTTTGCATATGTTCTTTTTCTAAATACTTTAATTAGGAGATATGTAAATTCTACTACAATTAGTATATATCCTAGATATCCTAAGAAGTTAGGCCAGTAGAATATATATATTGTATTGAAATCGATATTTGAGATATCCCAACCTTGTTTCCAACCGTTTACAGTGACACTATCATTCAAGACTTTAAGATTATCCGCTACTGCGACCCAACCATCCGCTCGGGATTGAGGGATCGTTAGAAGAGTTTGCTTTCCCAAAGATTCCTCTTTTTTAAATTTGTATGTAGAGGGGACAATTGTTCCATCGTTGGATTGAGCCTCTTTGATTGAATATTCTGTACTATTTGTTGATGAAAGCTTAAAGTCTAACCATTGCTGCGGGACTTTCATAACTATGAAATTCTTTAGAATATTCTCAGTAACAGATGAATAGCTTGTACTATTGAATGAAGCATCCATCATGACATATTGAGAGGATGTAGTGAATAGCCTAGAAACAACTTCGCTTTTTGAAGTATCGAAGAATGTATCGTCAACCCAGCATTTGTCATCACCTTGATACGTTAGACATACCGACGATGCAATGTTCGAAATACTTTCACCTTCCCAAATCCAAAGATACTGCTGGTTAGGTTCAGTTTGTAGAATATTTTCATATTGATTAAGATATTGTCCCTGAACTTTCTGAACCATACCATTGTCATATGTAACGGAATATTCATTTAGGCTATCTGAAGCCTTATTAGGGTGCCATAGACTGGTATTTGAGGCTCCTAGGTATACGGAACTATCTTGCCCATATATTATTGGGGTTTTTATGGTAATAATATCACCATCTATAACAGAGGTAGTCAAAGTACCAGTTTCCAACTGTTTTGATGATGAGCTTATTGTTTTAAAAGCATTGGAGAATGACATTGAGATATCTCTTACAACAACCTTCGCTTCACTTCCAGAAGGGTTCAACGCGTAGACTAGGAAAGTAAGATCATCATTACCTAGTATAAGGGTAGGAATCAAAATCTCTTTACTCCCATATCCCGTTTTTGTATCAAAATATTTTTGATCATTTATACATTTTTTAGCATACTCAGAGTATATACAGATTCCAATTAAAGTATCTGTTTGTGCTTCCCAATTTACATTAACAACTCCCACAGAGGAGCTTCCGGGAATTACGGCTATCTTTGCACTTACGCAAGGGAGTTCAGATTTCCCTTTAATTGAAAATCCCGAAGCTATCTTTTCTGGCGTGACATCTGTCACTGTTCGATATTTATCTCCAGCACAATTACCAGGCTGACTATTCTTTAAAATTTCTGTGTAATCAGTTTTAGTGAATGAACTGAGACTCACACCCTGCAAACTGCTTAATTCTCCCCAAGGCTTTTCTAAAGTCATACCATTTAGAAATTTCTTCTTTTCCCAGACATTATTATCTATCACTAAATAATCAAAATTATTTGTAACGTTAAATGTCTTTTTACTCTTTAAGGTCATCTCGTCTATTATTGGGAGCGTAGGGGTTGCAGTTATTTCATTTTTACCATTGTATGAAATAGTTGATGGCAAACTATCTTGATCAATCTTAGATTGATCTAAAGAAAGGAATTGAGAACTTCCAGTATATTTAAATTCTCTTACTAAATATCCATCAACAATCGAGAGATTACCTAAGTTTGTATTAAAGGTATCAAATGTTGGAGATAAAGGAGCTTCTCTTTCAAATGTGCCCAAGATATCACTTAATGACTCAGTATATGTTTCATTTTCTAGTGAACCAATCTCATACAATTCTAAAAAGTCTTTTTGCCATACAAGATTCCAATTCTTGGTATATCCATCAAGCATTTCCCAGTTCAAGTCATGTCCATATCGACCTTTTACTAAACTCCTATCTACTAATACATACTTAACATCATATTTTTTC
>JAHISI010000060.1 GCA_018818345.1 Patescibacteria group bacterium
AATGCCGGTATTTTCTTCTTTGGTTGTTACAATTAATGCTTCTGCTATTAATCCTTCAACTTTAGAATAGTCTTCTTTTGCAAAATCAGTCATCTTTTTAACTATGAATAACTGTTCAAGATCGATATCTCCTTCTCTAACATATTCTTTGTTTAGGTATATGAGATAGATATCGTTAATATCTTTTTCAAGAGTATTTGAAGCTGTGTAATATTGAAAGAGGATGTCATATTCATGTACCTTCTCTATCTCGGTTACACTTTTTACTTCATATATATCATTTCCTACAACAATGTCTGCTCTACTGTAGAGGTCATCTGTTTGATATATTTTTTGGTATTCACAATCAGGAGATATGTATTTCTCAACATATTCTCTTGCAAGTTTCTCTACCTCATATCCTTGTTTAATGAGGTGTTGATCATATTGAGAGAGTGTTTTGTTGTATTGATTATGTTTCTGTGCCCATAGATGCATAGGAGCATCCATGAAGAGCAGGAAATCAGATTTTGTTAGCATATACTATTCTACCACTAATGAAACAGTTGCTTTACTACTTGCATTAAATGTTCCAGAGTATGTATATTCCTTTAAAACTGTAGAGCATATTTCGACATTGGTATCTTCTAATGTTTTAACCTGGATTTTTACCTGTTCAGGATAGCTTTCCATTACCAAGGCTTCGGTGTTTGCACTAAAGCATGGAGTTGGAAGAGTTCCATCTACTGTGTATTCCCAATTATTATTCCCTTTGTATGTATATGTTAGGGTAAAATTGTTTTGATTGATCTCTTTGCTAGATTGCTGGTTTTTATTCTGTAGATACAGGTATACAAAGATACCTGAAACTACAATTAACAAGAGGGCTATAACTGAGATGAGTATGACTTTTTTATTCATGATATGACTATTCAAATATTATATTGTTCATTAATACATATTATCATATATCTAAAATGGAATTGAGAACTATCCTCTTGATGAAGTATATGGGGTTGAGGTATATTAGTGTATAACTTGAACTAGACTCGTATATCATGCAACAAAAAGATACTACTCTTCAGAATGCTCCGGAACTATATGATATTCAAATGCTTGAAAGTATAGGTGTCCCAAAGGGAAAGGAATTGATTTGTACAGAACTAGATCTCACATTAGAAGAAATAGATTCAATGAATGCTTGTGCAAGAGTCCTTGGACTTATAACAGAAGAGGAGTCCTTAACAGATACCCAAATACTAGCTAAAAATGTTGAAGAGAAGCGAGTTCTTGGATTTGTAGCGCATAGTTTGAAGAGCCAAAGTACTCAAAGGGAAATAACTTTGTATATTAAAGAAGGTTGTAATACGGATCTTAAAGGGCTTAAAGATTTTATGATAAGAAGGAAATACCATGATGGAAAAGATCAGACGGATTGTTTATATAATGGGATTGTAGATAATCCTATCGAGTCAGCTTACTTGTTATTACTTCATAATATACTGTTATCCCATGGAGTTATGCGAGATAATCCAGAATTTCTATCCAAAATGCAGGCGAGGGAGAAGGAATTAAAAGAAATACAAACCAGGGAGAATGATGATACCGAAAAACAACAGAAGTAATTAGAAATGGATTTAGTAGATTTTGAGAATTATACTATTAACAATGGGAGTCTTCATATCGTAGATGGAGATACAGATATTACAGTTGAGAAAAATGGGGACATATTTATTATTAAATGCCTAAATGCAGGTTCTGTTATGTTTGAATATCAACATCAGAATATTGTGAATAGCGATGGAGTAGAAGCGCAGAACTCATATACCATTAAATGTAAGGGACGTATATTCTGGGATCCTAAATCAATGATAAAAATCGCAAAATATTCAAATGAAATATTTGGTAATACTTTGGAATTAATTAAACAAAGAATTACTCAATAATCCCACCACCAATAACATACTCATCATCATAGAATACTACAGATTGTCCTGACGTAATTGCTCTTTGTGGAGTATCAAACACTACCTCTACCCTTCCATCTTCCAATGGTTTTATAGTAGCAGGCGCTTCCTTAGCTCCATACCTAATCTTTGCACTAACTTTCATTTCATGATCTAATTTTTCTATAGCTACCCAGTTCAATTCTCTAGCAATTAATGTATTTCCAAAAGTTTCATCATCATCCCCTATAACTACTTCATTCTTTTCAATATCTACATCTACAACATACAAAGGTTTGTTACTAGCAATTCCCAAACCCTTTCTCTGTCCAACAGTATAGTAGTAGATTCCCTTATGTTCTCCTAATATATTTCCTTTGGTATCAACAAAATTCCCAGGTAATATATCTGAATCAATATTCTCAGCTATGAACTTACCATAGTCGTTGTCAGCAACAAAACAGATCTCTTGGCTATCCTTTTTCTCAGCAACAGCTAGTTCATACTTCTTCGCTAATTCCCTTACCCTATCCTTATTATATTCTCCCAATGGAAATATTGTATGGGCCAATTGCTCTTGTTTAAGGTTGTAGAGAACATAGGTTTGATCTTTAGTTTTGCTCTCAGATTTTCTAAGTAAGTATCTTCCATCTTTTTCTTCTACCCTTGCATAGTGACCAGTAGCAATATATGGAATGTCTTTGGATATGGCATATTGAAGAAGCTCTTCAAACTTTACAATTCTGTTACACAATACACATGGATTAGGAGTTCTTCCTTGAAGATATTCTGCAATGAATGCTTGTATTACTCGCTCATCAAAGGTCTCTTCTAAGTGTAAAGAGATATGCTCTATACCTAACTGTTTTGCAACTTCTTTTGCTTCTTGTTCTACCCTATTGTTTCTACATTCTTCCTTTAGTACAAGCATGGTAGCCCCAATAACTTCATAGCCTTGTTCTTGAAGTAAGGCAACGGTAACGGAGCTATCTACTCCACCACTCATTCCAACTAATACTTTTTTGTTACTTTGAGGATTCATTCTTCTTTTTGTAATCATCTATTGCTGACTTAATTGCTTGCTCTGCAAGATTAGAACAATGCATTTTTATCGGAGGTAACCCATTTAATGCTTCTGCCACAGTCTTGTTTGATATCTCTAGTGCTTCTTCAAGTGTTTTTCCTAATATCAATTCAGTTGCCATGCTACTTGTAGCTACGGCTGCACCACATCCGAAGGTTTGGAATTTTACATCAGTAATTACATTGTCCTTGATTTTAAGATACATCTTCATGATATCTCCACAGACCGGATTACCAACTTCACCAATACCATCGGCGTTCTCAATTACACCTACATTTCTAGGATTCATGAAATGATCCATTACTTTTTGACTATATTCTTCCATTTTGTTTAAAAGACTCATATAAAGGGGACATAGCTCTTAATTTTTCAATAATAGGAGGTAATGTCTCTAACAAATAGTCTAAATCACTATCTGTATTCTCTTCTCCAAATGTTATTCTTAGAGAACCATGTGCTATCTCGTGAGGTAAACCTATGGCGAGTAACACATGAGAAGGGTCTAGGGAACCAGAGGTACATGCTGATCCACTCGAAGCACATATACCTTTCATGTCTAGCATAAGGAGGATAGATTCTCCTTCTATGAATTCAAAGGAAATATTTACATTTCCAGGCAATCTATTCTTTTCATCTCCATTTAATCTTGAATATGGTATCTTTTCTAATATCTCCTTAATAGCTCTGTCTCTTAGTTTCATTAATTTAGTATTGTATTTCTCCATATCTGTTGTTGCTAATTCAATAGCTTTTCCAAGTCCTACAATACCTGCTACATTCTCTGTACTGGCTCGCTTACTTCTCTCTTGTGCTCCACCATGTATCATTGGAGAAATTCTTACACCATCTCTAAGATACAAAACACCAACTCCTTTTGGGCCGTAGAACTTATGTGCTGAGAGTGAAAGCATATCAATATTCATATCATTTACATCAATTGGAATATTGCCAATAGCTTGTACTGCATCGGTATGGAAACATATCTCTTTTGCTTTAGCCAATTCCCCTATCTCTTTGATTGGTTGTATTGTACCTATCTCATTGTTTGCAAACATTACAGATATCAAGATGGTATCTGGTCTAATTGCTTTCTCAATATCTTCTACATGTACTATTCCTTTGTTATCTACTGGTACATAGGTTACTTCAAATCCATACTTCTCTAGATATTTGCATGTATGTAATACGGCATGATGCTCAATATTTGTTGTAATTATATGTTTTCCATTTTTTTCATTAGCAAAAGCAAACCCTTTAATTGCCCAGTTATCTGATTCACTTCCTCCACTTGTAAAGAATATTTCTTTGGGTTGTGCATTTAATGCTTTGGCTACTTTTTCTCTTGCATTGTCTATTGCTTTTTTATTTTCTCTTCCTAAAGAATATATAGATGAAGGATTACCATATTTTTCTGTAAAATATGGGAGCATTGTTTCTAATACCTCTGGTTTTACAGCGGTTGTTGAAGCGTGATCTAAATAGATGTTTTTCATATATATATTCTACCATAGAGGTCAAGAGGTTACTGCTTTTGGGGTCTGTAGCTGGCTACTTCAGCTCTATATTTATCAGCTTCCTCAAGGAGTTTTCCTATTCCTGTTAGAAATTGGTCATTTACTTGGGAAAGTTCTTGGGCAAGATATTTTATTTCCCTTCCCTTAGTTTCAGCATCTACAAGAAGCTGTGTATTTATCTTTTCTGGAAGAGTATTTGTGACGGTATCAACCTCTGGAGTTATTTCTGGATCAAGAATATTGTTAATTTCTGTTGTTGTATCAGGTATCATGGTTTAAGAAGATATATTTGAAATTGATCTTTGTGACTTAATATCAAGAAGTTTATTGTAAATTATTGTTAACAATATATTGATTTCTTGTAATCTCTGATTTACTTCTGTTGCATTCATATCTCTAGTATATCAAATGTTATGTTTTCAGAATATGGTTAGTTTTTCTTTTCTTAGCAGTAAATATTAATGCAATCCATATACTACCTGACATCATTAATACTCCTGAACAAATCATAACCCAATCAAAATATATATCACCTAGATTGGCGATTAATCCAATTATGGCACTAAGAATAACGGTGGAGAGACTTATAATGGTTTCGTAAAAGCCATATTGTTTGCCTTCTCTTCCATAGTCTATATTCATAGCAAAGAGCTTTCTCCATGAAGATAAATTTAGAGATGCACCAATACCAAATATGAATTGGAGTACAAAGTAATGCCATGGTTGGGATATGAGTGGATACAGTATGTATGGTATCCCCATTAATATGATTCCCCCTATGAGAAAATATATATCATCTTTATCCTTCTTTATCTTGTCCGTTATATACCCTATTGGTATCTGTGTTAGGGCTCTTGTGAGGTAGTATATTGCGGTTCCTACACCTATGAATTCAATTGCATTAGCACCTAATTTCCCAGAGAGATATATTCCTGCGAGAGTTGAGATTACAAAGTATGGTCCCCATGAGAATACGTCGGAGAGTGTTAGAAGTACTATTACCTTGTTGAAATTCTTAATATGTTTTTGGAGTTGGAGCATGATGGATATATGGTAGCATAATTCTTTTGAATAAAAAATTAAATTAGATCAGTTCTAGATTTGATCTCGTGAAGCAGATGTTCCACAGTTATTGTCATAATGGATAGTTTCTGGAATAATATTAGGTAACCTAACCACATATCACTATGTCTAAATACGATGTAATAGTAGTTGGTGCTGGCCCTGCTGGCCTATTCGCATGTTACGAACTTCTCAAATCTCACAAAGATATGAAAATAGCCCTCATAGATATGGGTAATAGAATTGAGAATAGAAAACCCAATGAAGTCATGTCAGGTATAGGAGGAGCAGGAACATTTTCAGATGGAAAATTACACCTAACCGCATATCTCTCACATGAGAAAGCTTTTCATTTAATATCTCAACCCGAATATCAAAAAATCTTAGACTATGTAGATGAAATATTCACAGGTTTTGGAGTAGATGCTGAATACTATCCAAAAGAAAACAAAGAATATGACAAACTAATCGAAGAAGCTACAAAAAATGATGTCGAATTAATTGTAAGAAAAGCAAGGCATGTAGGGACAGACAAACTCACTGCGGTTATAGGTAAGATGGAGAAGGATCTTTTGAAAAGGGGAGTAGAAATATTGGATAACACTGAAGTAACAGATATCTTACTTAAAGATAAAAAGATAAACGGAGTAGTTACAAAAGATGGAAAAGAGATCAAATCCCCTATCGTTCTCCTTGCTCCAGGTAGAGTTCGAGCTAGCTGGTTACAGAAGTTGGCTAACAAATATGATATTAAATATATGTATGACAAAGTTGAGGTTGGAGTAAGAGTCGAATTTTTAGCACCAATAATGAAACGCCAAGCAGATATTCTTTACGAAACTGTTTACAAGGTAAGAACTAAAACATATCACGATATCATTAGAACATTTTGTAGTTGTCCTAATGGAGAGGTTGCTACTGAAAACTATGATGGTTACATTTGTGTAAATGGTCATTCTAAATCAGATCATAAATCAAAGAATTCAAATTTTGCATTTGTGTCAGAAGTAAGTCTTACTGAACCAGTAGAAAATTCCATAGCATATGCTAAATCAATTGCGGAAGTAGCTTCTACCCTTGGTGGAGGGAAACCTTTATTACAATCACTAGAAGATTTACATAGTGGTAGAAGAAGTACTTGGAGCAGGCTTTCAAAATCGTTTGTAACCCCTACTCTTACAGATGTTACACCGGGGGATATAGCTATGGCGTTACCATATCGAATTGTAAAAAATATTGAGGAAGGTTTAGAGATATTGGATAAGGTGATGCCAGGTATTAATGGTGGTTCTACGCTTCTCTATGCCCCTGAGGTTAAGTTTAGATCTTCTAAGATAGTTACAGATAATGGATTACAAACACGTATTAAAGGACTGTATGTGGCCGGAGATGCTGCTGGGGTATCAGGAAGTATAACGGGAGCTGCGGTAACGGGAATTATGTTTGCAAGATCACAAGCCTAAATATATCTGATATAATTACGCACATAAATTGATATCATAATACATATGAAGATATCCGTTGTTATACCTGCTTACAATGAAGAAAATAGAATTGGCAAAACACTCCCCCATGTTATTAGTTATCTCAGAGAATTTAGTAAAAAGAATAGAATAGATACAGAGATGATCGTTGTAAATGATGGGGCCAAAGACAAAACATTGGAAGTACTCAATACCTTTAGAGAAGATATAATAATTGTAAGTTACTACCCTAATATGGGGAAAGGCTATGCTCTAAAACAAGGTATTACAAAAGCTGATGGAGATTACATATATATTGCAGATGCGGATTTCTCAACCCCAATAGAATATATTGAACACTTCATAGAGAAAATGGATAAATATGATTGTGTAATTGGCTCAAGAGCCTTAGGAAAGGAAGAGATTAAGGTCTCCTTGTTTAGAAAATTACTAGGGAATAGTTCCAACCTATTAATTAGAGCTGTTCTAGGATTGAAATTTAAAGATACTCAATGTGGTTTTAAGATGTTTAACCAAAAATGTAAGACATACTTCTTAATGTGTGAGAATAACCGATGGGGATATGATTTTGAATTCCTCTACTTACTTCAAAAGAATGGCTTGTTAATCAAAGAGATGCCTGTTGAATGGGAAGCTGCTGGAGAGAGCCATGTAACCCCTGGATCGTACTTCAAAACATTTGCAGAATTATTACATGTAAGAAAGGCGCATAAATAGTATGTGGAAGAAAATTTTTAATATCCTAAAACATCCTTTGTTTATCCTCTTTTTAATCCTGATTATTGGATTGATCTTAAGATTGATAAATATAGATAGAACAAGCTTTTGGTATGATGAGGCTTTTACAGGAGATATTCTTAAGCTTTCATGGAAAGATATGTTTGCAGTAATAGCTGCAGATAAGGTACATCCTCCGCTCTTCTATGTCCTCATTCGAACTTGGTCAATTATATTTGGTATTACCCAATTCTCTCTTAGAAGTTTTTCAGTATTCTTTGGATTATGTGGAATCGGACTATCATACTTTGTTGGAAAAGAGCTATTTAAAAAAGAAAGCTATCCGGTCACTGGGCTTGTATTGGCTTTAGTTGTAGCTATATCTCCTTTCTTTGTATCTTACTCTGTCGAAGCAAGAGCATATTCATTCCTAGCCTTTTTAGCTTTGGGATTAGCATATTCTGTATACAAGCTATTAAATAGTATTAAAGGAAAAGAAAGAACAAAGTACCTCATAGCTACACTCTTACTTGCAGTTGTGTTGTGTGGTACCCACTATCTACAAGTCGTATATGTAATTGCTATTGTTTGTGCAGGATTGATATACAAATTCGTTTTTACAGAAAAAGGTCTTAACAAGAGATGGCTGTATGTTTTTCTTGGTATTGTTTTAGCAGTAGCTTTGGCTGTAATATTCCTTCCTTTAAAATCATTCGTTAGTAATCTAGGTATTTCTGGTATGTGGTGGGTTCCAGACATTAAGCTGTATGAGGTTGTTCGGGTCTACTACTCATACTTCTTGGGAGTGGTTAGATATATGGATGGTGTACCACCTGTTAGAGAATTAATATTTTCAATTCCGACTTTGGTTTTTGGTGGAGTTATGTTTGGTCTTCACCTTATTGGATATGTATTAACGTTGGTATCAAAGAAAATTGTGCTAGAAGAGAAAAGGAAGATATCCTTTTTCTTTTCTTTAGCTTTAATTACATTTCTAGGTTTCTATCTATTAGGTGTCTTAAATTTCAACTGTTTTGTTGAAAGGTATACCATAGCTGGGGGAATTCTTCTTCTAATTTCCTTCTGGATGATAATGTCTAGCTTGATTAAGAAATGGTTCATATTAATCCCAATTGGTATCTACATTGCTTTTTTGTTTATGCTTAAACCTATGCCTACAAGGACTGACTACAGAGAGGTGGCAAAGGCTCTAGATGATATGAATAATGTACAGAGGTATGTATTTACTTCTCCTACGGATTTAATAGATTCACAATTCTATATGTCCCATACCAATGTATATTACTCATATGAATTAAAAGGTGAGTACCCTGGGTGGGCTCTGCTGAATGATGATGTTAATGGCATAGATATTAAGGATGTGAAAGAAGGGGATATATTAGTCGTACCCAATACCGAGATAGACAAGTATATTAACCTTGGTTACTCCATATCGGAAACCTTTTACGATGGTAGATTTTCTATATTAACAAAGTAACCTATACAGGTCTTAATGTCCCTGCAAATACCTGCCATGCAAGTAATGATTTAGCTACTAAGCTAAGTATTACATATACCTTTTCTCCAAATGTATAGTCCTTCCATTTCCCAATCTTTCCATATTGTAGGATCATATTACCTGCAAATGTATTGAAGAAGAGGAATATACTAAAGAAGATCCAATATACAAAGGTTGGAGCCTTGTTATCTGCATCTCCAGAACCAAATAGGTACAATGCTACTACTACCCATGGAACTATTCCTGCTATACAACCAAATATGAATGAAATCCAGTTGGTTTTTGTAGTTGTTTGATTGTGTATCTCCATAACCATTCCAAAGAGAATCATCATTGCGTTGAGGAAGAAGATCAACAAGAGAGTACTAAAGTCATATACTCCTACTAGCATAGATACAACAACAATCATTATGGATGAACTAAATGCATATTCTATCCATCTAGCATAGTTAATACCTTTCTTGAGGTTAGCTACATACCATTCATATACTCTAGGAAGGGAGATGATGAAGTGTGCTAATGATGAGAGGAAGAGGAATGCAGCTATTGCATATCCTACTTTTAGATCATATACATGGTTTAGTGATGGTTGCAGTGTAAGGGTTGCTACATCAAACTTAAGATAGCTGGTATTGATTGGTAATGTAAAATCATTACTTAGTACTACCATGAGTATTCCTTGCACAAAGTGGAAGAATCCCATTACTATGTTAAATATAC
>JAHISI010000061.1 GCA_018818345.1 Patescibacteria group bacterium
GTCAGATATAGCTATTAAATTAGCTAAAGCTATTAATGGTGTAATCATAAATGCTGATTCAAGGCAGATTTACAAAGAGATGAGTATTGGAACTGCAAGACCATCAGATGAACAGATGCAACAAGTACCTCACTTTTTGTATGGTACTGTTTCAGTTAAAGATTCCTACAATATCTATGAATACCAGAAGGATATATTCAAGTTGCTAGAGACCATACCAGAAGCTCAGACACCCATACTAGTAGGTGGTACAGGTTTGTATATTGACAGTGTAATATACAATTACAATTTGAAATCTCAATCGGAAATGGATATAGATAATGAGAGGAGAAACAAGTTAGCAAAACTTTCAATCGAGGAGTTACAACAACAAATTCCAAAAGATATATTGGAGAAATTAAATAACAGCGATAGGAATAACCCTAGAAGATTACAAAGAATAATTGAGAGGGGAAGTATCTCTACTGATAACCAAGTGAAAAAGGAAGCGTTTCCATGTAAATATTTTGTAATTGATCTCCCTTCTGACATATTAAAAACTAGAATTGAGAAACGTGTGGATGAAATGATCAAAAACGGATTAGTTGAAGAAAATAAAAAATTAAGAGAAACAGGATTGAATAAATATCCTGCATGTAATTCTATTGGGTATAGCGAATTTGACGGGTATTTTGAAAATGAAAAAACGATAGGGGATGTTAAGAATGAAATTGTGACCAACACCCTCCACTATATTAAAAGACAAAGAACTTGGTTTAAGAGAAACCAAAATGCAATCAGAACTACTGAATTTGATTTAATTCTAAAAGAATCTGAAAACCTGTTGAAGTATTCTTAATCAATTTTAAACCAGTAACCTCAAATTCAATCTTGCTAATATCTAACCCCTTAGCAACTCTGTAAAGATCCTTAGAGATATTGGTATATTCCTGAGCACTCAAATCCTCACTCACCCTACCCAATACAAGATGAGGTATAAATTTACCCTGATCCTTAATAGTTAAGCATTTTCTAAGTTCAAAAAGAATATTTCTCATCTCTTCCCCACCCTCTTTCAAATCAAGATAGATAAGTTCTTTGTACTTTCTTGAAATACCAATATGGACTGTATTGAAAACTACTTTAAATGGTTTAACTGTAAATCCTTTGAGTTTGTATTTAAGCCAAAATAATTTCAAAAAGGAGAGACTATGTCCAAGGGTAAGAATATATAGATGGTAAGAGGAAGGGTCACTCCATCTAACAGGTATTTGTAATCCATCAAAAACTCTTCCAACCTCCACTATCACCTTCCGTATCTTGTAATTAGCCTTTTCATCAGGACAAAAGCCTAAGAAAAAATTCATACGCTTATATCTCTATTTTATCTACACCCATGAATGGTCTAAGTACTTCAGGAACAAGAATACTTCCATCTTTCTGTTGGTATGTCTCTACCAATGCTACCATCAATCTACTTGTTGCTAATCCTGAGCCATTTAAAGTATGCATATACTTTGGTTTACTACCGTCCGTAGGTTTGTATTTCATATTTCCTCTTCTAGCCTGGTAATCGGTAACATTAGATACAGAACTTACTTCATAGTAAGTATCCATAGCTGGCATGTATACTTCAATATCATATGTTCTAGCAGCTCCTGCAGAACAGTCACCTGCTGCAAGTTTAACTACTCTGTAATGAAGTCCTAATTTTTTAACTAGATCTTCTGCTTTTGCTACTAACTCTTCAAATGCTTCCTTTGATTTCTCCTCTGCTGTAAATTGATACATCTCAACCTTGTTAAATTGGTGTACACGAATCAATCCTTTTTCAGATGCTCTGTATGTACCTGCTTCTCTTCTGTAACATGGTGTATATGCAAAAAACTTCTTAGGAAGATCTTTTTCCTCCAACATATTATCTCTGTAAATGTTGGTTAAGACAGTTTCTGCAGTTGGAATTAAACAAAGACCATCCTGTACCCAATATACATCTTCCTTAAACTTTGGTAATTGACCTGCAGCATATGCAGATTGTTCAATGACAAGATTAGGAGGTATAACCATCTCATATCCAGACTTGTTGTGTTCAGATATGAAGAAATTAACTAAAGCCCATTCTAATTGCGCACCCATTCCTCTGTACATTGCAAAGTTAGTACCAGAGATCTTAGATGCAGTTTCAAAATCAAACATTCCAAGATTCTTACCTAATTCAACATGATCCTTAACTGGGAAATCAAAAGTTGGTTTTTCTCCAACCATTTTAATAACCTCATTATTTTCTTTTCCTCCAGCTACCACATCCTCTTCAGGGATATTTGGTAATACTTCCATCTTAGCTTTTAACTCTGCTTCTGCATTCTTCAATTCAACTTCTAACGCTTTTACTTCCTCTGATTTTGCTTTTAAATCTTCAATTAATTTTTTAAATTCTTCACTTCCCTTCTCTACTTTTGACATCTGTTCATTGAAGCCATTCTGTTCTCCTCTTTTGGTATCATATTGAGTTTGTATCTGTTTTCGTTTTTCATACAAAGCTACGATTCCATTTAAATCTAGCTTGTCTTCGTCCATTCTTTTCAACAATCCTTGTTTAACAACATCTTGCTCTTCTACTATTTTTTTAATATCTATCATCTAACTGTTTTCTTAATTTAATTCAAAGAATTTATGAAAAATCTCCCTTAAGACTTTGTTTATTATATTCTCCAAACTTGGTATTATCAAGATTATGTTACAGTACAACAAAGAATTTAAACAGCTAATTGAGAAATCAAAGAATATTTTAATCATTACTCACAAGAGTCCAGACATGGATGCGTTTTGCAGCATGATTATGGTGAAGAAATTCATTGAATTGGGATATCCAAAGATGAATGTAGTCATGAAGGCAAGACAGACTCCTACTATCAATATCCCTTGTATGAAAGAGATTCATGTTGCTAAAGAGATTAAAGAAGGAGACGAGGATCTAATTATTGTTGTAGATGCAGGAAGTATGGCTCAGTGTTTAGATTATGCAAAAGATAATTTGCAAGATACATCCAAACCTATTGTGGTTATTGATCATCATACTGAAACAACGAATAGCAAGGGTGACCTAATTATTAATGAAATTAGAAGTTCAGCTACCGAACAGGTATTTGCGACTTTCAAAGATATTTATGGTAAGAATTTCAAAATTACCCCAGACATTGCTCAATTAACACAGTATGGAATCGTTGCTGATACTGGAAGATTTCTGTATGACTCAACCACTCCAGATACGCTAAGAGTCTATGCTGATGCAAAGCAAATTATGGATATTGATATTGAAGAAATGTCCTACAAGATTGGGAAATTCCCCAGAGAATCTATACCTGCGGTAATCACATATCTCAAAACTCTTCAGATTGAGAAAGATATGGCATATGTATATGTAACCGAGGATATGATTGTTCAAGATGGTTTAACCAAACAAGGTGTAAATGAGGCTCAAGCATTTTTACGAGACAAGTACATTAGATTTATACAAGGAGTACATTGGGGATTCATAATTAAACCTGATTTTGACTATCCAGATTCTTGGTTCGTTTCCTTCAGAAGTACAAAGGGATATCAAGATGTTGGAATAATTGCAAAAGAATTAGGTGGTGGTGGACATGAATATGCTGCAGCTTCTCCATTGAAAGCAACAACTGGGGAAGAAGCATTAGAGAAGGTATTAGAGGTAGTACATAAAATAACAGGCCTGGCTGTATCGTAAAGCCGTACTACATCAATCACTATATGGATATTTCGCCGATATTTAATAATGCTATATACACTACCCTCCTGCGCTTACGTATTTCTTAACATTCTGTTTCCATACCCAATAGCTAAATCTAACAAACAATATTGCTAATCCCATTCCAATTATCAGGAACGCATATCCCATTCTTCCGATTATTAAACTTGCAGGAACAGTCGTTACAAATGCAATTGGTAGTATTGTAAAAAATACCATCTGTATCGAACTTGAATAGATATTTACAGGATATTTTGCCAATCCCAATATTTCCTTAACCAGAGCCAAGAAACCATTTCTAGGATTTGCAAGAGTAAAACTTGAGAGTAAGAGATAGAAGGCATACCAAAATAGGAGTCCAACAATTATTCCCGCAACTCCCAGCAAGACGTTAGTTAATGACAGAGTCCCCCATGTAACA
>JAHISI010000062.1 GCA_018818345.1 Patescibacteria group bacterium
AAAAAGAATTGCAAAACAAGAATATCCTAATATTGGTATAGGGAAGAAGGAACTGGAAATAATGGGGAACCTCTCTAACGGAGATATACGCTCAGCATTAAATATCTTGGAAATGGCTACTACATTAGCTACATCAGCACAAAAGAAAGATGAGAAGGCTAAGGTAACGACAGAACTTCTCATGAGTGCCATACAAAAACCCGTCTACTATGACAAGACTGGAGAAGAACATTTCAATATTATCTCTGCTATACACAAATCAATGAGATCCTCGAATCCAGATGCTGCATGTTATTGGGTAGGTAGGATGTTAAGTGGGGGAGAAGACCCACTATATATTGCTAGAAGACTTTTAAGATTCTCTAGTGAGGATGTAGGGAATGCAGATCCTAATGCTTTGGTATTAGCGAATAGTGTATATGAGTCATGTCAGAAATTGGGTATGCCAGAGTGTGAGGTATTACTTATGCAACTCGCCATATACCTTTCTAAGGCTCCTAAGGACAACACAGCTTACAAAGTTGAATTAGAGGTAAAGAAGGATATTGAAGAGCATGGGAACCTTCCGGTGCCTTTAAATATACGTAATGCTGAAACAAAACTTATGAAGGATATTGGATATGGGAAGGGTTATGAATATGATCATGATTTAGATAACAAGAAATCAGATCAACAGTGTTTACCAGATAGGTTGAAGAACAAGAAATATCTTTAAAATCCAAATACATCACAACCTTGTTCTAGCAAAAAATTACATATATAATAATCTCGTTATGACAACAGTCAAAACCGATCCAGAAATAATACAAAGAATCCTAAAAAAAGGAGTAGAACAAATACTCCCTTCAAAAGATGAACTAAAGAAGAAATTACTCTCAGGACAACGATTAAACATATACCAAGGGTTTGATCCTACCGGAGAAACACTACACATAGGACACAGTGTAGGAATGAGAAAATTAGAAGATTTTAGAAAGCTAGGACACCATGTCATATTCCTCATTGGAGATTTCACAGCAAGAATAGGGGATCCTACGGATAAAACAGCTTCAAGAAAAATGCTTACAAAAGAAGATGTAGAGAACAATATGAAAAAATATGTAGAGCAAGCATCACACATCATAGATATGAAAAATGCAGAGAACCCCGTAGAAGTAATGTACAACAGCACATGGTTAGAAAAATTAAACTTTGGAGATATCGTAAACCTAGCATCAGAATTTACAGTACAACAACTTTTGAAACGTGATATGTTCCAAAAGCGATTAGAAGCTAACAAACCAATTCACCTCAATGAATTCTTGTACCCATTAATGCAAGGATATGATTCAGTCATGATGGATATAGATATTGAGATAGGAGGAAACGACCAACTCTTCAATATGCTCTCCGGCAGAGATATGGTCATGAATCACCTTAAAAAAGAGAAGATTGTACTAGCTGGAAAACTACTCGAAGATCCAAATGGAGACAAGATGGGAAAGACAACAGGGAATATGATTAGAATGGATGACAAACCAGAAGATATCTACGGCAAGGTTATGACCTTCACCGATGGAATGATACTCATAGGGTTTGAGATATTAACAGTAGCAACATTAGAAGAATTAGGCGAATACAAAAAGAGATTGGAATCCGGAGAGAACCCAATGGTACTTAAAAAAGAATTAGCATTAAGAGTTACAGAAGAAATTACATCTAAAGAAGAAGCACAAAAAGCACAACAATATTTTCAAGAAGTATTCCAAAACAAAGAAGATAGTGAAAAGATACAAGAGATAAAAGTTGAAAAAGCAGTATTCCAGATTGGTGAACTCCTAGTTACAATTGGATTTGCAGGAAGTAAATCAATAGCTAGAAGATTAGTAGACCAAGGTGCAGTGAAGATTAACAATGAAAAGATATCAGATTGGGATTCCAAGATTGATATCAATTCCTACCCATCACTATTACTCAAGGTAGGAAAACAGCTATGTCACATTACAGCAAAGACATAACTCCAGGGGGAAAAAATATTTTAATATTTATCCCCACCAAGGGGATTTTTAATTATGGAAGAAATCGAAAAAACAAAACAGAAGATATTACAGAATAGCCCTAAGACATTTGAGAAGGATGTCATCGAAGCTATGGAATATATAGAAGGTAGAGATACTGCCTTAATTAAGCACCTCCTAAATACTGCCTTAATTGTTGCAGAACAAAACTTTGATGCAACTACTATAGTGGCAGCAATACTACACGATGCGGAGCCAGATGAAACATTTAATGGTGATATCTTGGATATTGTGAAAGGAGTAAGGCAGATAGAGGCAACTACAAAAAATGAAGATACTAAAGATGAGATCATCACGAAATATATATTGAACAATGCAAAGGATCTAAGGTCAGTTATCATTAAACTCGCAAGTGTACTAGACAAGGTTAGACATATTGAAAGGATAAAGCCTGAGAAACAAAAATTGT
>JAHISI010000063.1 GCA_018818345.1 Patescibacteria group bacterium
AACTATTCAGTTAGAGAAATACAAAGGAGATGGACTTCCTTCTAAATACTTGGCATATGGAGATATTGCAAAAGAGCTTGAGACACAATATTCAGAACCTTACACCCTCGTAAATCTCTACAATGCAATCTGTAATATCAGAAAATTAAAGCTCCCAGATATTAAGGAATATGGCTCATGTGGAAGTACATTTCAAAATCCAATTGTATCATTAGAACAATACAATGAAATCAAGCAGAAATACGACAGCATACCTTCTTTTACAACTACAGATAACAACTTTGTAAAAATTCCCGCAGCATATGTATTAGAGAAACTGGGATGGAAGAATAAAAGGATAGGGAAGTGCGGGACATGGACACACCCATTAATTGTTACTAACTATGATAATGCAAATCCAAAAGAAATTTTAGAGGTTATTGAACAAATGCAAAAAGACTTCTATGATGATATTGGTGTAAGATTAGAAACCGAAATAAATATAATTTAACCCTTAAATATATGTCAAACCTAATAGTTAGAGGAGGAAATAGATTAGAAGGGGAAATAACACCAGCAGGGAATAAAAATTCGGCGTTACCAATTCTCTGTGCAACACTTCTTACCAATGAGACAATCACAATTAATAACTTCCCTGATTTAACAGACGTCAACAAACTCGTCGAACTAATGATCTCCCTTGGCTCGGAAATCAATTGGGACAAAGACACCAATGTACTAACAGTTAACAATGCTAATTTTAAAGACTCATTTGGAGATGCAGGATTTCCTTTAGGAATGCGTGGAGCTATTTTACTCCTAGGCCCGCTTGTTTCTAGAATGAAGAACATTGAGGTAAAAGAGGAGATAGGAGGATGTTCGCTTGGCATAAGAGAAATCGATCCACATCTAGAAGTACTAGAATCTCTTGGTGCAACAGTTACACACAATGGGACGTTGAAAATTACGACAAACAAATTAAAAGGTAACTCTCTTTGGCAAGAGTATATGAGTGTAACAACTACTGAGAACTTCATTATGGCGGCAGTTAAAGCAGAAGGCGTATCGACAATGGTTAATGCAGCATCCGAACCTCATGTCCAAGATTTATGCAATCTTCTAGTTGCAATGGGCGCAAAGATTGAAGGCATTGGTTCTTGTACCTTAGTTATAACTGGAGTTAAAGAATTACATAGTGCCGAATTTACGATTTCTGCAGATCATCATGAAATAACAACACTGTTAGCACTTGGTGCAATGACAGGAGGAGAGATGAAGGTTAATAATGCAGAACCAGAGCACTTTCCATTAATTGTAAAATCTTTTAAGAAGCTAGGGGTAGATATAGAATATGATGGGGATACTGCAATTGTAAAAAGAAATCAGAAATTAGAGGTAGAGAAACCATATACCGCCAATATGCTTCCTAAAATAGAGGCTGCTCCATGGCCATATTTTCCTGCTGATCTAATGCCCCTCATGGTTGCGTTAGCAGTAAAATCAAAAGGCTCAATAATGTTCTGGAACAAGTTGTATGAAGGTGGATTTCTTTGGATACCTGAGATGATAAAGTTTGGAGCAGAAATAATTATGTGTGATCCTCATAGAATAATTGTGTATGGAGATAGACCATTGAAACCTGCCTCTGTAGACTCACCTAACATCATTAGAGCTACGGTAGCACTTATGATGGTAGCATTAACCATTGATGGTGAGAGTGTGATTAGGAATGCGGATAGCATTAAGAGAGCACATCCTAATTTTGTAGAGAATTTACAAAAGTTAGGGGCCGATATAGCCTGGCAAGATTAAATAATATTACAATTTAAATTTATGGATAAAGAAAATACAAATATGGAAAAACGAGACATTCTCAAATCATTCCAAACACAATTTGATCCAACAATCCCTCCAATATTGCAAAGAACAAGCTGTGGAATAGCATCGTTGTATATGGGATTATCGTATCTTGGGAAAGAGGTTGGAAAATACCCAACATTCTTACAAAGGTATATACACCATGGATCCTATAATGTTCCTACTTATTCAATGTCTATGAATATTGCGGGAATTGATACAAAGGTCCCAATAAGTTATTTTGGAAATGGAGCACAGACAAATGAACAAGCGCATATAAATAGTGTATTGGCACCATTCGAGAATCTTAATATGAAAAATCCCATCACCCGAGAAGTAAATGAAGGCGTGAATCCCAAAAGAGCTTTTACAATTGAGCATGGATTTGACCACCGTGGA
>JAHISI010000064.1 GCA_018818345.1 Patescibacteria group bacterium
AATTCTCCAGTACTCTGCAGGGAGATATGTTGGGTAATTTGCCATTGCAAGTATAGCCCCAGTTTTAGGATCCATGATAATGACGGATCCACTCTTTGATCTTGTATCTTTTACACCCTTCTCTAACTGTTCTTCTACTTTGGTTTGTAGGTTGGGAACAATGGTTAAAGTGAAATCCTTTCCTTCTCTAGGAAGTATAGGATCGTATTCTGATGTTAGGATTACATTCCCTGCGGAGTCTTTCTCTTCGTATGTATAGCCTTCACTACCGTTTAGGTCTCTAAAATAGTACCCCTGTAGACCATATTGCCCAAGAGGTTTCCCTTCTGCGTCTTTTCCTATGAAGCCAAGCAAATGTGCGGCTAATGACCCATTTGGGTATACCCGTTGTTCTTTGTTTTCGAAGTATAGTCCAAAGCCAGCAGTTCCAGTGCCAAAAATTTCATCCTGTGCTAGGGCATTTTTTATGTCAGTTGAGATATTTTTTGCTAGGTTAACATAGACAAAATCATTGGTGATCTTTTCTTCTATGGTTAATTTCTCAACGCCCAAAATACTTGCAACTTCCGTTACAAATTTATCCTTTTCATTAAAGAACTTCTCTCGTTCTGTTTCATCAGTGCTTAGTGTTGCGAATATGTCCCATACAGGTTGGTCTACAGCAAGTATAGTGCCGTCTGCAGCGGTTATTTTGCCCCTAGAAGCTGTTTGTGTACCACTTGATTGATATTGTTCGTTTGCAAGCAATTTGAGGGCTTCAGAGTCTATAACCTGCCATCTAAAGATTTGGAAAAGGATTAGTCCTGCTAGTATTGAAATTGCGTATCCAATGAGAGTGAAGTTGTTATTGGGTGATTTGGTTGAAATCTTTTTACCCCTAACCTTTTTTTGAGAAGTGTAGAGATGGTTTAATCTAGCCATTTTATTTCTCTGCTAACAAGGCAGATTGCTCTAAATATATAATTGATTTTTGGCTTTGGGAACTGATGTTGAGTTGTTTGTCAGCTAACTTCTTTATTACCGTTATGGAGCTTGTCTTAGCAACTTGCTCTTCCATTGTCCTGTTCTCTTCGACTAAGAAATTCTTTTCTTTATTCAAATTTTGTAATTCTGTACCGAGTGGATTTAAGACCGCATTTATAACTAACTGGGACAATACAAATGCAACCATTGAAAAGGTGAAGACTAAAGCAGGTATATTTTTTCTTGTTTTGTAAGTTGTCATACTGGGCAGTACTAGAGTTTAATTTTTAATTAAGCATCTCAACTTGGCAGAAGCGGATCTAGAGTTTTGCTCTATCTCAGTGTCGGTTGGGGCAATTGAACTTTTGAAGAGTAATTCGCCTTCCCCGCTTCCAGCCTTGTCGTTAAAGTAAGTTTTCACAATTCTGTCTTCCAATGAGTGGAAAGATATTACGGATAATCTTCCATTCTTTTGTAAGAGCTTAAAAGATCTATCTAATGTCTCGGTAAGCGAATCTAACTCATCATTTACCACGATCCGCAGGGCCTGAAAGACTCTGCGGGAAGGGTTCTTAATAGTTTTGTTCGCCGGTACGACTTTGTAGATAAGTCTTGTAAGATCTCCGACAGTATTAATGTGATCGATATTTTCTTTAATAGTTTTAGCTATTAGAGCGCTATATCGTTCTTCTCCGTATTCTAAGAATAGTTTGGCTAATTGCTTGTTATTTAAAACAACCAATATATCTTTTGCAGTGACGCCTAAGTTGGTGTCCATTCTCATATCTAAAGGTTCTTGATCTTCTTGATAACTGAATCCTCTGTTGTGTGATTCTTCTAGTTGTCTTGAAGAAAGTCCTAAGTCCATGAGTATGCCGTCTGGTGTTCTTCCTATCTCAGCTACTAGTTTATCTATGTATCTGAAATTGGATTGTTTTAGAATCCAGTTAGGTTGAGCTTTGTAAAAAGTTTTTACAAACTCTATTGCAAAACTATCTTGATCGATACTAAGTAGTAATCCTTTGGATGATAATTGTTTTAAGATTGCTTGACTGTGTCCTCCATCTCCTAATGTACAATCTACATAAAAGCCATCAGGCTTTATGTTTAATGAATCGATTGATTCGTTTAAGAGTACTGGTACATGTATTTTATCCATTGTTCTTGTTGTTCATATTAGTCAATTCCTGAGCAATTTCATCACCGTTTTTCTTTAGATATTCTAATCGTTTTTGCCACATATCTTTGTCCCAAACTTCTACCCAATTTACTAAACCAATGAAGACAACCTCTTCTTTTAATTGAGCATGATCAAATAATGCTTGTGGGATTATGAATCTTCCTTGCTTATCTGTTTGGATCTCTGTAGCACTTCCGACTAAGAATCTACTAGTATCACGGATGTTTTTGTTTATAAAAGAGCCATTTATAACATCTTGGGCTATTTTTTGCCACATATCTTGGTTTACAAGTATAAGTGCATCTTCATATCCCCTGGTGAGTATTATGTTCTCACCTAGTTCATTTCTGAACTTTTTGGGAAGTGATGTTCTTTTCTTATTGCTAAGCTTTCCGTGGTATTCTCCTATTAACATACTAGGATTTTACCACTTCTCACCACTTCATGCCACTAATTTAACATTCTGTAGCATATGCGTCAAGAAAATATAACTACAGGATAGAATATAATATTCTAGGCTATACCATATTGGCAGATCAGAGAGATATTTGAGGTTTGATGTCTAAAATGTGAACACGAACCGATAGCAATATTTATTGAAAACTTCTATTAAAATGTTTAGTATAGAAGAAGATAATTTTGGAATTAAAAAGAATGAAGATATATTTACGAGATATAAAGGAAAGATTCCCAGAGTTTGAAATTAGGAATTATGATGATAATGCTTATTTTGTAGGTTTTAATCATGACTCACGAACTATTAAATCAAACGAAATATTTATTCCAATTGTTGGAGATAATTTTGATGGACATGATTTCATACTTCAAGCTTTAAAGGATGGAGCATCAATGTCTATATGTGAATCAAAGAAGTCATTATTAGTTAAAGATGCAACAAAGCCAGTTATACTAGTTTATACAATTAAGGAGGGACTTCAAAAAATTCTAAACCATTCTCTTTCCTCTATAAATGCTCCAATTGTAGGTATTACAGGCAGTGCAGGAAAAACAACGACAAGAAAGATGTTAACGACTATACTTTCAGGAGAGGGAGAAGTGCTATCTACTGAGGGAAATAATATAAATACTGTATGGGGAAATGCAGTTTTGTTGAGCCAATATACAGATGAAAAATATATTGTTTTAGAATGTGGTATGGATCATGCTGGGGAGATAGCTTGGCATATGAATTCAGTTGACCCTGATTTGGGCATATTACTTAATGTTGGATATGTTCATGCAGAAAACCTGGGCTCTATTGAGAAAGTATATGAAGAGAAGAAGAATATGGCAGATTATCTTAATAAAACAGGAAAGCCATTGGTTTTGAATATTGATGATGATCGATTGGTAAGAATTGCAAAAACTTATACGGCTAAATTAATTACCTTCGGGAAAAAAGAAAACTCAGATTACAAGATTTTTGAATCAAATATGAGGCGAGATGGTTTATTTGTAAAATTCTCATTTCAGGGGCAAGTATATGAATTTGGAATAAATGCATTTGGAGAAGGTTTGGCCTACAATGCGGTCGCTGCTATAGCTGCGGCCCATGAATTGGGAATGAGCTTAGAAAAGTGTGTTTCCAATATAAAGAGATTTGTTCCTGAGAAAGGGAGGTTTGAAATAGTTGATTTAAATAATGCAGGTGTGATAGTCAATGATGCCTACAATGCAAATCCTATTTCGATGGATATGTCATTAAAAACATTTAATAAACTTTTTCCCAAAGATGAATATCATCGAATAGTAGTATTGGGAGATATGAAAGAGTTAGGAGATGTTGCTTCAGAGAAGCATATGGAACTTGGAAAATTAGTAAAGGAATTAGAATTTAATGAAACCTATTATATTGGTGATTATTTTAACGATTTTAACTTTGGTACTGAGGTCAAGTCTATCGATGAGATTGTTACTCTTCTTAAAGAACAGATGAGTCATGTAACACAAAAGGTTGCAATTTTATGCAAAGGAAGCCATAGTACAGGTTTGTATCAGATACCTGAATTCGTTAACCCTCTATGTTCTCAGTAATGATTGTGTATTTTCCTGCCAAAGCAGCATTCATGCTCTCTAGAGTTCTTACTTGAATTCCGTCTTGAACATCTAGAAAAGCAGAGTCTTCGAATAATACAGCGGTAGAACCGTTTAATTCGCCTATTCCCACAATCGGTATAACATGAGTAGCTATAGATGATCTGAAGGTTGTTAGTCTTGCAGGATATCCTAGTTTATCTTGATC